>CAZKMN010000151.1:0-4344 GCA_964553905.1 uncultured Oscillibacter sp. | reverse complement strand
GAAAAGAGGGCCTTTTGTATCAACTGGGCGGGGAAGTCCTGCCTGTGGGGGAAACGCTTCCGCCCGCCGATCAAGAGGAGACGCTGACGGTTTTGAACGAGACGTGCACCTTTTATTTTTACGGCATCAAAAATGCGGCGGAGTGGCAGGAGAGCCGGACAATCATTTTAAATGTGGTAAAGCTGTATCTGGAAAACGAGCTGCTCATGCGGCGCATTGCGTGGGAAAATGAGCATGACCGGGCTACCTTGCTGCGAAATCGCGCTGCCTTTCGGCGGGATTGCCTCACAAAATACGGGGCGCTGCCGGAGCTATCGATTATTTTTCTGGATATTGACCATCTCAAGGAGGTCAACGATACCCACGGCCACGATATGGGGGACCGCCTCATTTGTAAGGCGGCAAATGTGTTGCTGGAGATCGAGGACGATTCCGTTTGCGCCTATCGCATGGGTGGAGACGAATTTGTGGTGGCGTGCGCCTTTGGTCGTGAACAAGCGGAGGAGCTGCTGGGGACCATTCAGAAAAAACTGGACGAGAGCAACCGGCGTACGCCCATGCCCTTCATCAGCATTTCCAAGGGCCTTGCCTGTGCAAGCGGGGCGTTTGACGTGGAGAAATTGGTGCGTGAGGCAGACGAAGAGATGTATGCCGACAAGCTCTCCCGCAAGGCGCAACGCGGCAGCGCGCAAATGTAAATGTCGTCTTGCATGGGCGGAACCTTGCCCGGAATTTGCTTTTTTGGGGCTTGCATCCCCGAACGCTTTGTGATATGGTATAGAAAATATCCGAAATAAAGCTACGATGGAAAGAAGTAAAACAGAGACGCCTTTCAGAGAGCATCCGGTTGGTGAGAGGATGCAGGATACCTGTTTGAATACATTCCGGAGCCGCTTCCTGAAGACGAGTAGGGATAGACGGGTGCGCCCGATAACGCGCTGCGTGTGTGTTTGCACACAAAGAGGGGCATTTTGTGAAGAATGCCCGAACCAGAGGTGGTACCGCGAAGAAATTCGCCCTCTGTCCCAAATATGGGACAGAGGGCTTTTTTTGTGCAAAAAATGTGAAGAGAGAGGGTTTCAACCATGAAAAACAATGAAAGAGCAGCCAAATTTAAAAGCCGATGGGGCTTTATTTTGGCGTCGGTGGGCTCTGCGGTGGGCATGGCGAATGTCTGGGGCTTCCCCAACAAAATGGGCAGCAACGGCGGCGGCGCATTTTTAGTGGCCTATCTGCTGTTTGTGTTCATTTTCAGCTATGTGGGATTGCCTGCGGAATTCGCCATCGGACGCCGGGCCCGGACCGGAACGCTGGGCTCCTATGAAAACGCGTGGAGCACCCGCAGCGCCAAGCTGGGCAAGGTGGGCAAAACACTGGCGTGGCTGCCTTTGGCGGGCTCCATGTGCATTGCCATCGGCTATGCGGTCATCGTCTCCTACGTGCTCAAGGCGCTGTTTGAGTCGCTCACGGGCACGCTGATGAACGTGGATACCGCGGCGTGGTTTGAGTCGTTTTCCATGACGACCCACTCTGTGGTTCCGTTTCACATTCTGGTGGTTGTGGGGACGCTGCTGACGCTGTTTTTGGGCGCAAAGAGCATTGAAAAGACCAATAAGATCATGATGCCTGTCTTTTTCATCATCTTTTTGATTCTGGCTGTTCGGGTGGCGCTGCTGCCCAACGTGCTGGAGGGCTACCTCTTTATGCTGATTCCCCGCTGGGAGGCCCTGAAGGACCCCATGGTCTGGATTTGGGCGATGGGGCAGGCGTTTTTCTCCCTGTCCATCACCGGCAGCGGCATGATCGTCTACGGCGCGTATCTGGATGAGCAGGAGAGCGTGGTGGATGTGTCCGTCCATACGGCTCTTTTTGACACGATCGCCGCGCTGGTAGCCGCACTGGTCATCATTCCCGCCTGCTTTTCCTACAATCTCGACGTGGGAGCCGGCCCGGGGCTGCTGTTTGTGACCCTGCCCACCATTTTGCAGGATATTCCGCTGGGCCGTCTGTTTGCCGTGATTTTGTATGTGGCCATGATTTTTGCCGGCATCAGCTCGCTGCAAAACATGTTTGAGGCGGTGGCGGAATCCCTCATGCACCGCTTCCCCAAACTCAGCCGCAATGCGGTGCTGGTGCTGCTGTGCGTCATCTGTCTGGGCTTTGGTCTCAATATGGAGGCAATTTTCCAGTGGGGCCCGTGGATGGATCTGGTGTCTATTTACATCATCCCCATTGGCGCGACGCTGGGCGCCATCTCTTGGTTCTGGGTCATGAAAAAGGAAGATTTGCTGCTGGAGATCAACAAGGGCAGCGGCAAGACCCGGGGAAACCTCTGGTATTGCATGGGCCGGTATCTCTATGTCCCTCTGGCATTGATTTTGTGCTGTGTGGCACTTTTCATGAAGGTCGCGTTCTGATTCTCCTCAGGAGGATGGCACGGAAAAACGTTTCAAAAAAAGCCGGCAGATCCCGTACGGGATCTGCCGGCTTTTCTGCGTGTAGGGCTATGCGCCCAAGACGGGCTATGCGCCGAAGAGGGCGGAACGGACGGGAAGCATCTCCGAAATCCACGAGGCGCTGTCCGCGTCATAAAATTTGGTGTCCGAGTTCACGGCAAAGGGAATCTCCGCCTTGGTCAGCGCCTGCACCATGAACGCCGCAAACGCGGCCTGTTCGGGAACGGTGTAGTCGTCGCCCTCGTTGTAATTCCCCGGCATCCACGCGCCTACCCATGTGGGAATGCCGGTGCGGGTCTGCCACGCCAGCGCCAGATCGATTTTCTCTTCAATGAGACGGCGCTCGGCGGCAGTCCCAGTGGTCCAGAGCTTGCGCTCGTTGGTTTTGCTGGGGCCGGAGGCGTAGAAGTGCCATTGCGCCATCAAATAGCCGTTGTGGGCGGTGGGGACGGTCAGCTCTGAAAGGTAGACCGGGTCCGCCCGCAGCCGGGGCGAGATCATGAGAATCCGGGTGGGATTGCTTGCGCGAATGCGGGAGACGGCTGATTCAAAATAGGCGTTGAGCCGGTCACCCTGGGAATTGAGCTCGTCGGAGCATTCGATCAGCAGGTCAAAGGCCAGCTTGTGGGAGGCGTTTTGGTAGTGGCGGGCCATGGCGTCCCACCATGCCGCGGCCTCTTGCAGCCGGAGGTCGGAGGGATCGTTTTTGAAAGCGTCTGCCTGATAGGCCACAATGGGAATGAGCCCCACGGAGAGGCAGTCCGCGATTTGCCGATCCAAAGAGGCAAACAGCTCGTCGCTGATGGGGTCTTTGACCCGAATCCGCACGTGGGAAATCCCGGCGGCTTTAAAATCCTGAGCCGTTTGCAGACGGTAACTCTCCCGGCCCTGATCGGACTTGGACCAGTCCACATCCATTCCCCGGCCCAGAAGGGATTGATAGTCCTTGGGGGAGATGGGGGAGTCGGGAATGTAGTGGGCGGCGGTGTCCAGCAACACCACGCCGTTTTGCCACGTCACGCCAAAGTCCAGCAATGCCGCCAAATCCCGCAGTTTATAGTAGTGGTTTCTGCCCATGAGATAGGACGAGAGCGCATGCGCTGTGCCGTCCACCAGCAGCGTGTCGGCGGCAGGCGCGGCGGAAAGAGCGGCGGGAATGGGGGCCAACTCGCCGCCTACCGGCGTGTAAACGGCGTTTGTGGAAACACATACGGCGTTTGCACCGGCGTCCCACCGCACGGAAAACTGCTGCTTGGTGCCTCGCAGCACCATGGCCAGATCCCGCAGCTTGAGATAGTTATATCCCTCAATCCGCACGGCGGAGAGGGAAGCGGACTGCCCGTCAACGCGAAAACCATCGGGCGAGGGCGAAACCTGATAGGCTCCCAGCGCCGATGTGGTCAGCAGACAAAGAATCAGCAGAGACAGCAGACGTTTTTTCATGAAGACAGCACCTCTTTGCAGCTTATTTTTTTTATGGTAGCACGAAAAATCCAATTTCACCAGCTCCTTTTCGGGAAAAAATGATTTTACATGGACTTTACAATCTGCCGGTGACGGATTTTACGCCGGGTTGTTTATACTAAGAGCGTCCAAACAGGGATTCTACGATTGAAAAAGTCCAATGGTGCTAAGTCAATAGGTTGAGCGAAGAAAAATCACATCAAATCAGCCCCAAAGCACCCATATGGCAGCGAAAATGGCAACACCAATCTAAGCCCTGCCTGTGCAGTTTTCAAAAACAGGGCTGTGGTTACCGATGAGGTCAGCTCATCCAGATCGGCGAAGGCCAGGTCGTCCACGGTTTCATAGCGCTCCATCAAGGCAAGCACGGAGGCGCTGGTGTTCTTAATATCGGGGCTCTGCGCCAAGCCGGAGCATTTGAGGA
>CAZKMN010000150.1:0-4376 GCA_964553905.1 uncultured Oscillibacter sp. | reverse complement strand
TACTCCATCTGCCCGCTTTTTTCGTTCAGATAGCGAATGCGCGCCTCTCCACTCACCTGCGGCTCCCCGTCATGCAGCCGGCGATACAGTTGACGAAACACATCGGCATCCTCCGGGAAGACCACGCCGTCCGCAATCAGCTTTTCGGGCATATGGGGCACAGCGCTGTCCAAAAGGCCGTGATTTTGGAACGTGTCATCTGTGGTATACACCGTCTGGGTGCTCAAGTCGTATCTCCATCCGGAGATACCATGCTGCTTCAACGTGGAGAAGTAGCTCTGTTCCAACATCTTATAGGCATCGATGTCCTGTGCGGTGCAAACCGCTTTCAGCGGCGCGCCGTCCGCATCCCGCACCAGCGTGCATTTGTAGCGCTCCCACCGCCATTCCCGCAGATTTGGCAAATAGATCTGCGCTTCAAGCTCCTCAAATTCAGAGCCGTTATCCAAATTGCGAAAAATCTGCCGATAGGCATCCTGATTGGCTTCCGCCACAAAACCGGCATGCAGAAAGCTATCTGGGAAGTTTTGAATTCTCGTTCCAAGGCCGTAGGAGACAAGCAGCGTGTCGTCGACCGAGGACACGGTATGCGTGTGGATATCGTATTCAAAATACAAAACTCCAGTGTGCTGCACAGCAACGCCCAGCGTGTGAATATGCATCGCCCGCTGCCGCTCTAGCTCTACCCTGTCCGTCACGTCCCGATACCCGGCGTAGACAAACAGCTCTCCGTTTTCCTCTCTGAGCGTAGCCGTGAACTCCACCCAGACATAGCCCCCGCCGCCTTTTTGCAGACGAAAGGTATCGCTGATAACATCGCCGTCTTTTTGGAGCCCGCGGAATTTTTCACGAATTCGGGGTCTGTCCTCCGGGTGAACGCCCGCAAACGCGTCGGTTCCATAAAGGTCCAGCAGCTCTTCCTACGTCATCTGAGTGATCTTCAAAAAGCCCTTGCCGATCAAAACCGGCGTGACGCCATCGGCACACATTTGCAGCTTCACAAGACCGCTGAGGGAATTATCGACCACCATTTGATAGTCTTTTAAAAGCTCGCGGTTTTTCCGCTCTACCTGCTTGAGCGCCGTAATATCCACGATCGTGGTATACAAAAACAGCTCACCGTTTTGAACTGTCCACTCGGCGGCAAACAGCACATCAAGCAGCTCTCCGCTGCGGTGGATCAGCACGCCCTCCTCCGACCCACGCTGCCCGTTTTGCGCCGTGGCGGTATAGCGGTGTGCCCGCTCCTTGTTGCTCTCGAGAAACAGCTTGAGTAGTCCGCTGCCCTTTTCCCGGTTAAATTCCTCCGGCGTATAGCCGATCAACTCATAAAAGCGGTGGTTGGCTTTCACCACCGTCTAGTTTGCATCGCCACGCAGCTTCAAGATCGCATCGCCTGTGGTGCGAAAATAGGTGTTCAGCTCCTCCTGTTGCGCGCGGATGACTCTGTCCTTTTCAGCCAGCTCCCGCCGCAGCGCCGCAATATCCTGTATCTTTTCCACGTGGCTACACTTCCTTTTCTCTCAGATACCGCGCCAGTGTCTCATAGAGTTTTTTCGGCTCAATGGGTTTGGACAGGTGGTCGTTCATACCGACTTCTCTGGAGGTCTGCGCTGATGCGGGCGACCACTTTATAGTCGGTGATGGCCGGCACGCTGCCCATGGCCACCAAGTCCACCTCACCGCGATCCAGAGTGGCGAAGGTTCCCCAGCTGTCGGCATAATACGTTGGAACACGGGAAAAGTGCTTTTGCTCTGTCAGGTCAAAAAGCTGCTGGTTTTGAAAGCTGTTTTCCATCGTTTAGCTCTCTCTTTCCCCGATGAATTCAGACAGCTTTTCATAGAGCTTCTCCGGTTCAATGGGTTTGGACAGATGCGCGTTCATGCCTGCCTCCGCGGATTTTTCCACATCCTCCGCAAGGGCATTGGCGCTCATGGCAATAATTGGAATTTCCGCCGCATCTTTCCGGGCAAGGGCGCGAATGGCCCGCGTCGTCTCCAGCCCGTCAAGCTCCGGCATTCGGATATCCATTAAAATCGCATCATAATAGCCGGGTGCAGAGGCGCGAAACAACTCCAGCCCCTTTTGCCCGTTCTCCGCCGTCTCCACAGTCATGGCCTTTTTTTCAAGCAGCTTGCAGGCAATTTTTGCATTCATGGGATGATCCTCGCACAAAAGGATCCGCTTGCCCCTGAGCACCGCAGCATCGCATTTTTTCCTGCTCTTTTTCTCGTCAGAGGCATCTGTCAGCTTTGTTTTCAGCGTGACGACCATGGCGGTTCCCTCTCCCAGCTTGGAATGGCAGACGACAGATCCGTCCATGGCGTCCACGATGCGCTTTACAATGGCAAGACCCAGTCCGGTCCCCTTTTGATTGTTGGTATTGCTGCCGTCCTCCTGAGAAAACGGCTCGAACATCCGCGTTTGGAAGTCCTCGCTCATTCCCACGCCATTATCCGCAACCGTATACTCGATGACCGCCAGTTCGTTTTCATAGGAAAGAACCTTAGCGATGAATTCAATTCTTCCATTTTGAGGGGTAAATTTGACCGCATTGGTCAGCACATTTACAAAGATCTGCTTCATGCGTAAAACATCCACGCAGGTCGTCCGCGGCATGGAAAATCCATTTACATCATTGGAAAAGATAAATTCAATGTTCTTTTCCCGGATCATGGGCGTGACCATGTCGAAAATGTCCCGAAACAGCTGATCCATATGGATGTTTTCAGGATGCAGCGAAATTTGCTGCTCCATCTTTTGAAGATCCAGCACATCGTTGATGAGACTGAGCAAATACTCGCCCGAGGAATGGATATCGTCCAGATACTGGTTGATGGCTCCATTGTGGTTTTCCTCCCGCGCCATTCTGGAAAACGAGAGGATGGCGTTCATGGGCGTACGCATATCGTGGCTCATGCGGGAGAGGAATTCGGTCTTTGCACTGTTTGCCTTCTTGACCTCCGCATACTGCTTTTTCTGCTTTTTGGAATAGACAATCAGGCTCACCGTGGAAAACAAAAACACAAAAATTAAACACGCCGTCAGCATGACCAGATTGGGATTTTTTCTTAAAAAGCTCTTTAAATCATCCTTGGAATCCATCTGATTGATTTTTGTATAGTAGCTCACAAGCTGTTCATCAGGAATGCTTCTGATGTAGTAGTTGAGCGCCGTGACGATCTTGTTATCAATTTTGCCAGAGAGCGTGATGCAAACATCGTTGGAATATCCCACATACGTGGTGGTTGTCAGATTGACAACCAGATGATAGAGATAGTAATTCACGATGTCGCGGTTGCCAAAGCCGATGTCCGCCTTTCCCTTATCCACGGCCCGAATACACTCGCTGATTGTGTTATAGAAAACAAACTCCTTGGCGTCAATCGTTTCCGCAAGCTCCGATCCCCGGATCAATGCCACCTTGCAATCCGAGATTTTTTTCTGCAAGTCCCCCTTTTGAAACGACACGACCTCCGTCTCCGCTATTTTTTGAGACGTAATGAGCCCCATGGGGGCATTGTATTGGTCATTGACCGGGCTGCCCAAAACGATGTCATACTTCCCGCTATTCAGCGTCTCCAAAAAGCTCTTGTCATAAGAGAACCACTGATACCGGATGGTGACGCCTGTCGCTTTCGCAAAATCCTCCAGCAAGCTGGGAAGGATGCCGCACACGCTGTTGTCCTCCTCATTGAGCAGCACGTAGGGTGCCGCATCCGGAATACACAACACATTCAGTTCTTTTTTTGCCTCAAACACCGCTTTTTGTTCCGGATTTAGCGTAAAGGCTCCGAGCTCCGCGCAAAAATACTTATCCTGCAAATCCTGTTCAAAATACGGAAATGCATAGTTGATATCCCGAATGGCTTCATCCACCTCAGCCAGCAGCTCCGTCTTTCCTTTGGTCGCCGCAAAATAATAGGGCCTTGGCGCATATTGCGCGATGGTTTTCGTCCCCTGAAAATAACTCAGGGATACTCCGGTAACGGCGTCCACCTCTCCGTTTTTCAGCTTTTTAAGCTGTTCTTGTGGGCTCTTGCAATTGACAAATGTGTAGCTTGCGCTCTGGCTGTCCAAATAATCAGCCGTCTCCCCGTTGCGGGTAGCGGCCTTTTCATAAACGGCGACCCGCAGCGGGTCGAGCGTTCGGAAGGTGCTCTCCCGGATGACGGCGTTGCTCTCCATCGTAGAGAGTGTGGTGTATACAACGCCATAGCTCATATCCGAAAAATCATATATTTTTTCCAGCGCCTCACTTTTTAAGAGGCCGCCGATCAGATCGGCTTCGCCGGTTTGCACCATCTCCATCGCCTTGACAATCGCTTCATCAGTCCCCATATCATCCAGCGTGATGAATTCGCAGTTCCAGTGG
>CAZKMN010000149.1:0-4376 GCA_964553905.1 uncultured Oscillibacter sp. | reverse complement strand
ATGGGGTTATCGTCGATGCGGATGTCCACCTGATTGAGCACGGAAGCGGCGCCGGCAATTTTCTCCCAGTCCGTCTCCCGCAGAGAACCGGTTTTCAGCCGGTTGTTTTCCACCAGAGCCTCGGAGCTGAGAAGGCGCATAGCCAACTGCTCCCGGGACATTTCCAAAGAGAACACCGCCACGGTTTTCTGGGTGGCTTTCGCCACGTTTAACGCAATATTCAAAGCAAAGGAGGTCTTACCCATGCCGGGGCGGGCAGCCAGCAGAAGAAGGTCCGACTTATTCAGTCCGGTGATCTTCTGGTCCACGGCGGAAAGCCCGGTGGAAAGACCGGGCAAATGGTTGTCGCTCTCGCTCATTTCGCTGAGACGGTCCAGCACATCGGGCAGCACCTGACGCAAGGGGACCATGTCCTGCGCGCTTTGCCCACGGCGCACGCCGTAGACCTTTTGCTCTGCTGCTTCCAGAATGTCGCCGGCTTCGCCGACGCCCTCCTGCACCAAGGCGGTAATTTCCGCAGCGGCCTGCGCCACGCCGCGCAGCAGCGCCTTGTCCCGGACGATGGCCACGTATTCCATCACGTTGGCGCTGGTGGGGGTGATCTCCATCAACTGCGCCAGATAGGACCGGGTGGTGGCGTCGTCGTAGGTGCCGGATTTTTGCATCTCCTCGCACACCGTAATGCCGTCGATGGGACGGGCATAGGTGAACATGGAGTAAATCGTCTCAAAAATCTCCCGGTTTTGCCGCAGATAAAAATCCGCAGGGCGGAGCTTGTCCATCACATCCTTGACGCATTCCGAGTCGATGAGCATGGAGCCCAGCACGGCCTGCTCTCCCTCCAGCGAGTGGGGCATCTGCCGCAGCAGCAAATCTTCATTTGCCATGATTGTCACCTCCAGCGAGATCAGGCGCGCTTGCGCCCCGGCAGATTACGCTTCCTCGTAAACGGACACGTACACGGTGCCCACGACCTCAAAGCCAAGCTTGGCTTTGATTTGATAGCTGCCAAAGGCCTTGATGGGCTCGTCCAAAACCAGCTTTTGCTTGGGGATCTCCACGCCAAACTGCTTGGAAAGACCCTCGGAAATTTCCTTGCTGGTCACGGCGCCGAACAGCCGCCCGCCGTTGCCGGCCTTGGCGGTGAGCTTTACCATGCACTCTTTCAGCTTTTCCGCGGTGTCCTCTGCCTCGGCTTTCAGCCGGGCTTCCTCGGCTTTGCGGGCCTTTTCCTTGAGATTCATGGTGTTTAATGCGTCTGCGGTGGCGATCACGGCCAGCTTTCGAGGCAGAAGGAAGTTGCGACCGTAGCCCTCGGAGACCTCCACGAGCTGGCCCTTTTTCCCCTGACCCTTCACGTCCTGCTGTAAAATGACTTTCATAGATGATGGCTCCTTTAAAGATTATTTTTCAAAATAGTCGTCAATGGCGGCGAGCAATTGCTCCCGAACCGCCTCGGGATCGCCGCCTTCGATGCGACCGCCGGCTGTGGTGGAATTTCCGCCGCCGCCCAGCGCCTCCAGAATGACCTGCACGTTAATTTCGCCCAGAGAGCGGGCGGACATCAGCACGTTTTCTCCGTTGCGGTAGATCACGAAAGACGCCTTCACGCCCTTGAGACTCAACAGCTCGTCGGCTGCCTGCGCCGCCGCCACCCGATCCACGCCGTCTTGCGGGAAGAGGGAGATGGCGATGTTGTCCCGGTAGAGCTCCGCCCGGCGAATAATGTCGTAGCGAGAGACCATTTCTGTGAGATTGCTTTGGAACAGACGCTGCACATCCGCGGTGTCCGCGCCTGCGCGCCGCAAAAACGCGGCGGCTTCAAAGGTGCGTCCGCCGGTACGCAGAGAGAAGTGCTTCGTGTCCAGCACGATGCCCGCCAGCAGGGATTCCGCTTCCTCCCGCAAAAGGTCGGTGGGCTCCACCAGATATTGCAGCAGCTCCGTCACCAGCTCCGAGGCGGAGGAGGCGTAGGGCTCGTGGAAGCTGAACGCCGCGTTTTCGATATACGTGGCGGCGCGGCGATGATGGTCGATGACAGCCACGCGATTGCAGGATTCCAAGAGCTGGGGACTTTCCACCATGTCCGGGCGGTTGGTGTCCACCACCAGCAGGAGCGCCCCGGGCTGCATGTTTAAAAAGGCGTCGCCTGCGGAGACAAACACATCCGCGTATTCCGGGAGCTCCTGAAGCTTACTCAAAATGGGCTGGGCGGCGTTGTTGGCAAGGTCGATCACGATCTGCGCCCGCTTGTTCCGCTTTCGGGCCACGCAGCAAAGACCGGCGGCGGCGCCGACGGCGTCCATGTCGGCAAAGCTGTGGCCCATGATGTAAATTTGAGAGGCGTCCGCGATCAGCTCGCTCAACGCGTTGGCCATGACCCGGGATTTGACCTTGGTGCGTTTTTCCGTGGTCTTGGCCCGTCCGCCGTAAAATTCAAAATCCATGCGGTTGCGGACCACGGCCTGATCGCCGCCCCGGCTGAGCGCCATCTCCACGGAGAGGTTGGCGTTTTTATAAAGCGCAGCCATGGTGTCCACGTCCTTGCCGATGCCGATGGACAGCGTGGGGTGGACGCCCTCGCCAACCTTGATGTCCCGAATCGCGTCCAGAACGGAAAATTTATCCTCGGCGTAATGCTCGTAGTGCTGCTCTTCAAAAATGAAGAGGTAGTGATCCCGCTCGGTTTTCAGAAGCAGCCCGTCACCGTTGGCCCAGTGGTTGAGCTTCTCGTCGATCTGGGCGAGAACTGCGCTGCGCTGCGTGTCGGCGCAGGCCTTCATCAGCTCGTCATAGTTGTCCACCATCAAGATGGAGACAACCGGTCGGGAGGTGACATATCGCTCTTTCAGCTCGTCGCCCTCCGTTGTGTCCACCCAGTAGGTGGTCGCCACGAGATTTTGCTCCGCTCCGCGGCCCTTGGCCCGCACCAAACTGCCGTAAACCCGGAAACGGCGGCTGTTCATGACCACCCGCTCGGGGCATTCCTGCTTTCCCTCCAGCAGCCACTGCACCGGGAACTGGGGCACGGCGTCCTCCACCTTCATCTCAAAGAGATGCTCCCGCACGCCGGCGAGCTGGAGAAAGTTTTCGTTGCTCCAGATCACCTCTCCCGTGTCCGGGCGAAAGACCATGATGGGCAGGGGGGAATTGATGAGGGTGGACTTGCTGGCAGTGTCTACGCTGCCGGTGAGATGGTCGATGTACTGCAAAACGCCCTGCTGCCGTTTCTGGCTGGCTTTTGTAAAATAAACATACAACGCCGCAGTCACGCCGCACTCAGCCAGCGCCAAAAGGGGGCTGACGGTGGCGGTGGCGGCGCAGAACACCACCATGCAGAGAAAATATAGCTTTAAGTTAGGCTCCAGCAGCCGGGAGAGTTTTTTATTGCTCATACCCAAAACTCCTTTGCTTGGACGTACTTATAGAGATAATAGTATAGCAGTTTTCCCACAAAGACGCAATGCCAAAATGAAACGCCCGGACAATCGCCAAAGCGCAAAAAAGCCTGTCCGCCGATGCGGACAGGCCTGAGGCGAAGGAAAGCTCAAAGCTCCCCGCTGCGGGAGCCTGTTTCGGCGTTGAGAATGGGACTGCCGGGATAAAAACACTCCTGCTCCGGCAGTTTTCGCTCCAACACGGCGCGAAACAGGACGGAAAGCGCCTGATGACTTTGATAAGTCAGATTCTGGTCGATGGTAAAATCCACCTGTCCCGTTTTTAAAAAGGCGCTGATCTCGGGGCTGCTGTCGTGAGCCAGCACCCGCACCTGCCCCTCTCGTCCGGCTCGGCGAACAGCCACCACACAGGCGGGAACCGAAAGGTTGGCCATGTAGATGCAACGCAGCTGCGGGCACTCCGCGAGAGTCTGGGACACTGCCGCGAGGGTGAGATCGTAGTCGTTGCAGGTCACGGAGACGTGAAAGCTCTCCTCCGGAAAGCCCAGCTCCCGCAGCCGCTCCAAAAAGCCGTCCAGCCGGGCTTTGTTGCTCACAAAGCCGGGGCCCGCGTAGACCACCTGCACATGGTCGCCGGGGCGGCAGAGCTTGGAGGCGATCTCGCCTGCGATGCGCCCGGCCCGGTGGCCGTCCTCGCCCACATAGCAAAGACGCCTGCTGCCCGTGATGTCCGAGTTGAAAGTCACCACCGGAACGTGCCGCCGGTCCAGCTCGTTTAGCTTCTCCCGTATGTCGGCGCAGTCCGAGGCGCACAGAGCCACCCCGTCCACCGGCTCCTCCAGCAGACGGCGGAGAAGCTGCAAGCAGACCTCCTCCTGCCCCAGAGGATAGTGCCGCACCTCCACGCTGACGTTATAGTCCCGCCGTTCCTCCCGAAAGCGGGAGATCCCAAGGGCGATCTCCCGGCCCACATAGCCG
>CAZKMN010000148.1:0-4408 GCA_964553905.1 uncultured Oscillibacter sp. | reverse complement strand
GGTCAGGCAGATACTTCTGCTTCTGCTCCTCCGTGCCGTTTTCAAAAATGGGAGCGCAGCACAAAGAGGTATGTGCGGAAACGATGACGGCCGTGGTGCCGCACACCTTGGCCAGCTCCTCCACGCACATGGCGTAAGAGAGAACGTCGCCGCCGGCGCCGCCGTATTCCTTGGGGAAGTAAATACCCATCATGCCCAGCTTGGCCATCTTTTCGACGGTCTCCATGGGGAAGCGCTCTTCCTCGTCGATCTCCTCAGCCAGAGGCTTTACCTCGGTCTCGGCGAACTCGCGGTACATCTTACGGAGCATCAGCTGCTCGTTTGACAGATGAAAATCCATACCATTTACTCCTTTACTATGTGGTTCTTACTTGGAATAATCGTAGAAACCCTTGCCGGACTTACGGCCGAGCTGACCGCCGCGGACCATCTTCTTCAGCAGCAGGGCAGGACGATACTTGGAATCGCCGGTCTCGTCGTACAGGGTCTCCATGATGGCAAGGCACACGTCCAAGCCGATGAAATCGCCAAGAGCCAGAGGTCCCATGGGATGATTGGCGCCCAGCATCATGGCCTTATCAATGTCGGCCACGGAAGCAACGCCAGTCTCCACCAGACCGATTGCCTCGTTGATCATGGGGATGAGGATCTTGTTTACGACAAAGCCGGGGGCCTCCGCCACTTCCACAGGGTCCTTGCCGATTTCCTGAGACAGCTTGTAAACGAAATCGAAAGTCTCCTGAGTGGTGTTGGCGCCGCGAATGATCTCAACCAGCTTCATGCTGGGGACGGGGTTGAAAAAGTGCATGCCGATCACGGGATGCTTCAGGCCAAGGCCCATCTCGGTGATGGACAGAGAAGACGTGTTGGAGGCAAACACTGCCTCGGGCTTGCAGATGGCGTCCAGCTCGCCCAGCAGGGTCTTTTTGGTTGTCATATCCTCTTTGACGCACTCGATGATGAGGTCGGCGTCCGCGCAGGCAGACATCTCCTCCACCAGCACATTTGCCATCAGCGCGTCCATGGCTTCCTGAGCCATCTTGCCCTTGGCAACGCGCTTGGAAAGAGAGGCGGCCAGCTTGTCCTTGTGCTTTTGAGCGGATGCAACACTGCTGGCATACATCAAAGCGGTATGACCCTTTGCAGCAAAAACCTGTGCAATTCCGCTGCCCATGGTGCCTGCGCCGAAAACTGCTACTTTCATGATTTTTCCTCCTGTTATTTAAAATCTTTGTTCGGTTTACCTCTATAAATGCCATGTGGCAGATACATTCGGTGTACCGGCCTCGTGCGGTCGGTCCGCTGGGGGAAAACAGAGCAAATGCCAAGTTTGCCAATTTACTCACAATCTTTATTATAGGGGGCTTTCTCTGTTTAATCAAGTCTAAATTGTCTCTTCAGGCCCTGTTTTTCGCTTTTTTACACTTCACACAAAATACTCGTTAAAATTTATACAAATTTGTTAAGACGTTAACACATCTTCCCCCAGTCGATTCGGTAATCCGGCTCAAAAAGCCATTTACACGCCTGTCCGCCTGTGGTAAAATAATAGAATTCCATTGTTTTGAGTGGAATTTGACAAAATAAGTGCCCAGGAGGATTTTCATATGCGGATGCGTAAAAAAAAGAACCTGATCCCGCGGATGGATCGCTGCGGTGACCGTTTGATCCGGGACCCCTATGAGCGCGTTGGTCATTGGCGGGAGCTGATGCCGCAAGCCCGGGAGATACACGTGGAGCTGGGTTGCGGAAAGGGCCGCTTCACCGCCGGAACCGCAGCGCTGGAGCCGGACGTCCTGCTGATTGCGGTCGAGATGGTGCCGGACGCCATGGTGGTGGCTATGGAGCGCTGCGTGGCTGAGGGACTGAGCAACGTCTTTTTCGTGGACGCCAACGCCGACCAGCTTCCCAGCTTTTTTGCAGGCGGCGAGGTCGACCGCATCTATATCAATTTTTGTGATCCATGGCCCAGCAAGCGCCACGCAAAGCGCCGCCTGACCCACGGTAACTTTTTGAAGCTGTACCGGCGCGTGCTCAAGCCGGGCGGACAGATTCATTTCAAAACCGACAATCGAGACCTTTTTGAATTTTCCGTGGAGGAGATCCCGCAGTTTGGCTTTACGCTCTCGGAGGTCACGCGAGATCTGCACGAGCACGGCCCTGTGGGCGTCATGACCGATTACGAGGCAAAATTCCATGAGCAGGGCATGCCGATCAACCGATTGGTCGCCACCATGGTTGATTGGGAGGAGCCGGAAAAGCCCGCGGCGCCAAGCGATGCAGAATAAGCCCATCTTCACAAAAAAAAGAGACTGCCCACGGGCAGTCTCTTTTTTTCACTGATTAAGCAACGGCCTTTTTGGCGATCTCGGTCAGCTGCACAAAAGCGGCAGCGTCGTTGACAGCCATCTCAGCCAGCATCTTGCGGTTGATCTCGATACCAGCCAGCTTCAGTCCGTGCATGAAGCTGGAATAGTTCATGCCGTTCATCTTGCAGGCAGCAGAGATCCGGGTGATCCACAAAGACCGGAAGTCACGCTTCTTCATGCGGCGACCCGCATAAGCGTAGCTCAGGGACTTCATGACAGCCTCATTGGCAACACGGAAATGCTTGGACTTAGAACCCCAATAGCCCTTAGCCATCTTCAGGGTTTTATTTCTTCTTTTGCGCGTCATCATCGCGCCTTTTACTCTAGCCATTTTTAAAAGCCTCCTATTCTAAACGTCTCGTATCTTACTTGTAAGGGATCATTTTGCGGACGGTATCCGCATTGGTGGCGTCGGCATAACCGCCGGTACGCAGACGACGAGTACGCTTGGTGTCTTTCTTGGTCAGGATGTGGCTCTTAAAGGCCTTGGCGCGCTTGACTTTGCCGGTCTTGGTCAGATTAAATCTCTTTTTTGCACCACTATGGGTTTTCAGCTTAGGCATGTTGGTAGCTCCTTCCGTGTATTGAAAATCAAAATCTTTTATTTGCCAACCTTCGGGGAGAGGAAAATGGACATCATCCTGCCCTCCATTTTGGCGGTCTTGTCCAGACTGGCGGTTTCGGCACATTGCTCGGCAAACCGGTTCAGCAGTTCCCTGCCGATATCGGTATGCGCCATTTCGCGGCCGCGGAAGCGAACGGAAACTTTGACGCGATTGCCCTCGGCGATGAACTTCTGTGCATTTTTGAGCTTCGTGTTGAAGTCCCCAATGTCGATGCCCGGAGACATGCGGATCTCCTTGATCTCGACCACGTGTTGATTCTTCTTGGCCTCTTTTTCCCGCTTGCTCTGCTCAAACCGGAATTTTCCGTAATTCATCAGCTTGCAGACAGGCGGCACAGCCTGCGGTGAAATTTTAACCAGATCCAGGCCCTGCTCATCGGCAATTCGCATCGCCTCTGCGGGCGAAGTGATGCCGAGCTGCTCGCCTGCGGAACCAATCAGGCGGATCTCCTTATCGCAGATCTCTTCGTTCAGTTCATGCACTTGTTTACTAATGGTCGAAGCACCTCCGTTTCAAAATAACAAAACGCGGACGCCGTCATTTGGCATCCGCGCAACGACAAACCACCCTCTGGCGGTTCGTTTCAAGCGTTGTTGACCTCTTTGCCAGTGGCGGGAGGTGAGGCGGATGCAATCAGCCTACTTTGTTTTGCTGGTTTAGTATAACAGCCGCCGCCCCGTTTGTCAACGCCTATTTTTGATTTTCTCTTTTTTGGTCGATGTTTGTCGAAGCGCCGCCCTTACCGCGCAGCGCTCACGGCGATCTGCCCCGGGCGAAGCGCTCCCGCTTCCAGCAGAGCTGTCAAAAGCTGCTCTCGATTGGCCCCGATGGGCAGCTGCTCTTCCAGCGCAGGCGGCAACACCAGCGGCGGGAGCGTGGGATCTCCCCCCTCGTAGAGCATGAGCACCGCTGCATTCTGCTTTTTCAAATCCTCTCGCGGGCCGAACAGCACCAAAATCTCGGCCCCGTCCAGTTGCTCTTTGGAGGGATTGAGCAGCAGCGACACGCCGTACTCCCGTCGAAGCTGTCTGCAAAGCTCTTCTCCGCCGTAGGGTACATCCAGCAGCACATACCGATTTCCCAAAGAGAGCTCCGTCACCGTCCGCACCAGCTCGCCCGTCATCTGCTCGCCGCTCACCGCGATCTTGACGCTGGAGGGTGAGCAGCCCAGCGCAGCGCTCTGTGCGCGTACCACCTCCGATGCGAGACTCCGCCGCAGGGAAAGCGTGGAAAGGGGTCGCAGACCGCATTTCCCAAGCAGCGCTGTCTGCGTGAAGTCCTCCGGCGTAATCACATGGACAATCCCCAGTTTCCGCAGACGTTTCGCCGCCTTTTGAATGCGTCTTTTCAGGACGCTCTCCGGCGTCTTGGGGCCGCAGACGATCTCCGCGCAGATCACATGCATATGCAAGA
>CAZKMN010000147.1:0-4437 GCA_964553905.1 uncultured Oscillibacter sp. | reverse complement strand
ATACATAGGGCGCCTCCTGTACCATCATGTGGTCCAAGATTTTGTCCGCACCCCCGGCGCTCAAGTATCTGACTGACGCCGCCAACGCCGAGAACCAGTACGCCCAATACCTGCTGGGCAAGCTCTGCCTCATGGGGCGGGAGGTAAAATACGACAAGAAACTGGCACTTTACTGGCTGAGCCGCGCCGCCGACCAAGGAAACGAGTACGCACAATTTTTCCATGATCGAGGGGACAGTATTCACCCACCATCCGTCATGCTGGCGGCGACCCGTCTGCTCCACCATATGTCGAATATTTTCCGCAACAACTCTCTGCCCAAGACCGGTTCTGTCGGAATGCACATCGACCGCAAGCGGCTGAAAAAGCTCAGAGAAAAGAAAATTGCCATGGGTCACAAGCCCGACGACCACGAGGAATATCAAGGCCCAACTATGTCAATGCAATGAGTATATATCAGCCCTGTTGTCGGGCGCAAGCCGTATTCAAAATCATATACGGAATTGGCGAAAATATAATCGCGAAACCCATAGCTTTCTGGTGCAGATTGTGGTATGTATGTTGGCTTGAGAAAGGGGCGATACCATGTACGACTACATGCGAGCACTGAGAAATAAGTTTTACACACCGCCGGACAGCAAGAAACTCCGCCGCGAGCTGGATGCCGTTCATGCCGACCTGCATGAACGTCTGAACCGCGGCGAACAAAAGCTCTTGCTGCGGATCACCGATCTGCAATGCTCAATACAGGACGAAGCGTCACTCCACAGTTTTTTTGCGGGCTACAAGCTGGCCAGCGGCATCCACCGGGAGCTGGCGCAGGAGCCGCCCTACTCCTTCGACAAGGACGAGGAAAAGGCTGCGGAGGCGCTGTATCAGGCAGAGAAAAAAGCGGTTCTGGAAAAGGAGGAATCGGCAGGATGAAAAAGCTACTCGGGGCAGCCATCGTTATCATTGCGCTTTCAATTCTTGGCACAGGTATATGGACACAGCCAATCGAGAGTACGAGCATGTCAGCTCATGCTCCCAAGGAAACGCCGAAGCCGCAGGCGGTTGCTGCCGATACACATGACAACTCAGACGAAATAAGATGCATGGAGCCAATGTCGGAACGCACAGCGATAGAAGAAGTGTCGGTGCCCATCGCCGAGCCACAGTCGGATACCCCCGTCCTTCGGGAGGCAGAAGTGACCATAGCCTCAACGCCAAAGAATACTGCGACAGCCACCAACGACCCATATCATACTGATGTCTACCCGGAAAATGTCTACTCCGAAAAATATGAATACGACGCTGAGGGCAATCTCATCGGCAAGACAACCACCTATCCCACAGTCTTCGGCCCCGACACTATCTGGATCGACGGCAAGGCGTATGGCGATGTTCCCGGCTTCGGGCTGGTGGAATGGGGAGGCCCCGGCAGCGTCACAGAGGACTACACCATGTACGAAAACGGAAACAAGGTCGGGATCATGGGCGGCGAGGACGATGCCTCAGCGCACACCGCATCACCTACGCAGCAGGCGGACTGCCCGGAACCGACTGGTGAGGTCATTGACCAGACTATCACCGAAGCGCCGGAGCGCAGCAGCACCCCGCCCGATTACAAGCCCGATACCACGCCGCCCGACGATCCCAACGCGAGAATCATCCCGTAATGCGAACCGCAGAAGGGGTGCCCTGTTTTCGGGCACCCCTTACTCATCAACCGTTTGGCATATTCAATATCAAGCCATGGTAAAACACGGCATAGGGAGCGGCTGTCAAATCATGTTCTCAGCAGCCACCAACTTAAAAATTGAACCGCAAATCAAAGAATAAAACCCTTTCCGCGGGGCGGAGGACAACTGAAAACTTTCGGATAATTCTTGCCGAAAGCCATGGCTATATTCGGTAAGGTGTGGTATTGGTTGTGTTGAAAAAATCCAAGAAAGAGGTGAACACAATGGCAAAACGCAGACCATCCGGCGACGGTATGGTGCGAAAAAAATCCGATGGTCGCTGGGAAGGGCGCATCGTGGTCGGACACAAGGAAAACGGCGCCCCCATCTTCCGCTATGTTTACGGCGCGACGCAGAAGGAGCTGCTCTCCAAGCTGCATCAGAGTATAGACCAATATCAGGACGTGGAACTGACCGAGGATAGCCGCATGACCCTCGCACAGTGGCTGGATCAATGGTTGGATGAGTACATGGCCGGTACGGTGCGAAAGAACACCATATACGGATACCGAATGTACGCCAACACTTATATCAAACCAATACTGGGAAATAAAACGGTGTCCTCCATCACGCAGTATGATGTGCAAAAGATGTATGCGAAACTGAAAAAAGAAGGGCGTGTCCATGAACATCCCCAATATGGTCACGCGCTCAGCGACGCCATGGTACGGCGCATCCACGCCATGTTTCACAAAGCGATGAAGATGGCGGAGGAAGCCCACCTGACCGCAAAAAATCCCGTGGACGGCGTCACGGTCCCTAAACCCAACTATAAATCCAAGCAGATATTAAATGAGGAACAGCTTACTACCGTCCTTGCCGCCATCGACAAGGATGAGATCTGGCGGGATTTCTTCTACACGGAGTTGACCACCGGCCTGCGACGTGGCGAAATCTGCGCGCTTAAATGGCAGGACTTTGATGGGGAACGGCTGAAAATTACCCGCAGCATCAGCAGTCTCAAGGAGGGGGAGATGACCATTGGCGACACGAAAACAGTGCAGGGGAACCGCACCATCACCTTGCCGGACAGCACCGCTCAGCGCTTGCAGGAGCGAAAAAAGGCAGCGCTGACGGAATGGATTTTTCCAAACCCTCTGTGCCCGGAGAAACCCATCAATCCATCTTCTGCATACCACCGCATGAAAACGATTCTAAAAAATGAAGGACTTCCAGACATCCGATTTCATGACCTTCGCCACACATTTTCCACCCATGCCATTGCCAGCGGTGTGGACGCCAAGACGCTCTCCGGCATCCTCGGCCACACAAACGCCAGCTTCACGCTGGACACCTATACCCATGTGACAGGCGATATGCAAAGGCGGGCAGCGGATGTGGTGGGCGATTTTATGGAAGATATTTTTGGAGAGGAGCTGAAACCGTGGCAAGAAAACGCAAAAACGGAGATGGAACCGTCCGCCTGAGAAAGGACGGGCGCTGGGAGGGACGGTATGTCATCGGCTACGATGACAACGGCAATCCCAGGACAAAGAATGTCCTCGCCAAAACCAAGGGCGAGTGCGTGGAAAAGCTGAATCAGCTGAAAAAATCGCTGGGCGGTATTAAGTCGGACAAGATCAAGCCTGATATGCCCTTTGGTGACTGGATTGCGTATTGGTACGAGAATCATATCCAGCCCAGAGTCCGCCTGACCACCCAGCAGGGCTATGAGGGCAGAATCAAGCACCACATCATTCCGGAGCTTGGGAACATTCCGCTGAATCAGCTGACGCAGAATGACCTTCAGCAGTTTTACGCACGACTGAAGGTCGGGGGAAGAACCAAAAATACCGAACAATACGGCGAGGGACTGGCTGACAGAACGGTACGAGCCTGCCATACCTGCTGCCGCACAGCGCTGCAAAAGGCCATGGAGGACGGTCTGATTCGAAAAAATCCCGCCGTCGGCTGCAAGCTGCCACCCAAGAAAGCGCGGGAAATGCAGGTGCTGACGCGGGAGGAAATGCAGCGGTTTCTGATCCAGTCGAAAGAGGAAGGATATTATGAATTGTTTCTGCTGGAACTTGCCACCGGCCTGCGTCGGGGCGAGATTTGCGCACTGCAATGGGCCGATTTGAACCTTGACACCGGCGAGCTGCACATCGAGCGTCAGGCCTATCGGGTGAAGGGGCAGCTGGTGATATCCGAGCCCAAGACAAAAGCGTCCGTCCGAACCATCGTACTGCCGCCGTCCGTGGCTGCGGTGCTAAAGCAACGCAAAGATGGCAGCGTACAATCCCGCTGGATATTCCCATCCCCGAGGAAAGAGGATACGCCCATCGCGCCCGATTGGGTGCGAAAGAAGTTACACACAATCTTGGAGCATGCCCAGTGCAAGCAGGTGCGATTTCATGATCTCCGGCATACATTTTGTACGACAGCCCTCGAACACGGCATGGACGTCAAAACGCTGTCAGCCGTCATCGGCCATGTGTCGGCGGCCACCACGCTGGATATTTACACCCATATCACGAATGATATGCAGCGGCAGGCGGCGGACAGCATCGACCGGGGTATCGGAAAGGTGGAGGACACTGAGAAAGAAAAACACGCAGATAAAAGGAAAGCGATGACTGATTTTACGCCCTATCATGGAAACCGCCGCAAGCCCGGTACCGGCTGCGTTACACAGCTGAACGACCATCTCTGGGAGGGAAGATATTCGCCCGTGTGGCCGGATGGTAAAAAACACTCCCGCAATGTGTACGCCCAC
>CAZKMN010000146.1:0-4535 GCA_964553905.1 uncultured Oscillibacter sp. | reverse complement strand
TCACGAGAATTTTGTATAGCACAGGAACCCTGCAAGAAAAATTTTCCGACAAAAAAACAGCATATTCTTTGGCATTCGAGTCAAACTATGCTCGCGATACCCAAGAACCCAACAAACAACATTCAATGATGAAAAGGAGAACCATACTATGTCTGCTAACAACAACAATAAGATCAATGTTCCCGAGGCCCGCGCTGCTATGGATAAGTTCAAGATGGAAGCTGCCTCCGAGGTTGGCGTCAATCTGAAGCAGGGCTACAACGGCGATATCACTGCCCGCGAAGCCGGCTCTGTCGGTGGCCAGATGGTCAAAAAGATGATCGAGTCCTACGAGAAGTCTCTGTAATTCTTTTCCCCTTTATTCGCACGCAGCGGCCCGGCATTTGCCGGGCCGCTGCGCTTCTTTCTGCTTTTGCCCTTAATATTTACATATTTTTAACTGCCATCCCTATTTACTTTTTAAAGTTGTCAGTATATAATAATACTCAATGATTCTAAAAAAGGTGGATTATCCATGAAACAAGCAGTCGTTCCCTCCCAATACTTACAAATTGCGCTGGATCTGGCCACGCGCATCGCCAAGGGCGACTTGCCCGAGGGCCAGCGCATTTACGGCCGCTCCGTCATGGCCTCAGAATACAACGTCTCCCCCGAGACCATCCGCCGGGCGTTGCGCCTGCTTGCGGACATGAAGGTCGTTTCCGTTAAACCCCAAAGCGGCGTGGTGGTTCTCTCCATGGACAGCGCCCGACGCTACATTGAAAATTTTGAAGAGGGCGTCGACGTGCAGGCTCTGCGCCGTCAGCTCAAAGCGCTGATGGAGGAATATGCCGACCTCAGTCGCCGCGTCACCGATACGGTGACTGCGCTGGTCCAAAGTCGGGACACCTTTGCCTCCGCCGATCAGCCGTTTCCAAACTACGAGGTTTCTGTGCCCGAGGATTCTCCGCTGATTGGCAAGAGCATCGGTGCGCTGAAATTCTGGCAGTCCACCGGCGGAACCATTGTGGCCATTCGCCGGGGGCAGACCGTGATCCTCTCCCCCGGTCCTTACGCGGAGCTTTATGGCGGCGATGTGATCGTTCTGGTAGGCACCCCTGCCGCCGCTCAAGCCGCTCAACATCTCATCACAGCAAAGGAGTGAATTGCATGATTCAATTTGAACACGTCACCAAAAGCTACGGAAAAACGCCAATTTTAAAAGATCTGACTTTTACGATTGAGGATGGACAATTTGTCGTTTTGATCGGTCCCTCCGGTTGCGGCAAAACCACAACGCTCAAGAGCATCAACCGTCTGATCGAGCCGGACAGCGGCGTTATTTCCATCGATGGACAGGACACCGCCCACACGGACAAGGTTGCCCTGCGGCGTCACATTGGCTACGTCATTCAACAGATTGGCCTGTTCCCCAACATGACTGTGGCGCAAAACATCTGCGTTGTGCCCCGTCTTTTGAACTACGAAAAAAGCAAGTGCGATGAAATCGTCTCCGAGCTTTTACACATGGTTGGCATGGAGCAGCACGCGGGAAAATATCCCTCCGAGCTCTCCGGCGGTCAGCAGCAGCGCATCGGCGTTTTGCGGGCGCTGGCGGCGTCGCCTCCGATCGTTTTGATGGATGAACCCTTCGGCGCACTGGACCCCATGACCCGAGAGGTTTTGCAGGACGAGGTCAAAAGTCTCCAGCAAAAGCTGCATAAGACCATCGTCTTTGTGACCCATGACATGGGCGAGGCTCTGCGGCTGGCGGATGTCATCATCTTCATGGACAGCGGCAAGATCGTTCAGATGGCCTCCCCGGAGGAAATGCTGGAGCATCCGGCTACCGATCTGGTCCGCAGCTTTTTGGGCAAACACACCTCGGAGGCGCCTACCAAGGTGGAGAGCTTCATGCGGACCAACGTTCTGAGCGTTCGCAAGGACCGCGGCGTTCTGGAATGCGCGGAGCGCATGGCTCGCGGCAGCGTGGATACGCTGCTGGTAACCGATGAGGAAAACAAATATATGGGCACTGTCTCCATTGGCGACATCCGGCACTGGGGTCGGGAGCTGACCAGCATTGAACCCCTGATCCGCCAGACTGCCCGCACGGCCCGTATTGGCGACAACGCCAAAGAGTGCTTTGACTATCTGCTGGAATCCGGCGCTAACTACGTGGTCGTTCTGGGAGAGGACGACACCATCGCAGGGATCGTGACCAAAACCAGCGTGGCTCGGTCGGTAGCAGAAAACCTGTTGGGGGATTTCAAATGAGCGCGTTCTTTGCTACCTACGGGAATTTGCTGCTCAAAGCCATTGGCGTCCACACGGTCTATGTGCTCTTTTCCGTGGCCATCGGCTTTGCGCTGGGTCTGACGCTGGGAATCCTCCTCTCCCGGGTTCCCCGCTGGTCCGTTGTGATTCTCCCGATCGTCTCCATCTTCCAAACCATTCCGGGGTTGGTATTCATTGGCCTTTTGTTTCTCTCGCTGGGCATGGTCCCCGCCACCGTGGTGATTGCCCTCTCCGTCTATGCCATGTTTCCGGTGCTGAAAAACACCTACACCGGCATTCTGGGCGTTGCACCCAAGTATGTAGAGGCCGCCAAGGGCTGCGGCATGTCCCCGATGCAAACGCTGCTGCAAGTCGAGCTGCCTCTGGCCATGCCGACCATCATTGCCGGACTGCGGATGGCCGCCATCTACACGGTATCTTGGGCGGTTCTGGCCTCCATGATCGGACTGGGCGGTCTGGGCGACTTTGTTTATCAGGGCACCTCGTCCAACAACAACACCTTGATTTTACTGGGCGCGATTCCGGCGGCTATTCTGGCTGTTTTGATCGGCGCTGCCATTGATCTTCTGCAAAAGAAGGTTACGCCCCGCGGTCTGCAAAAGGAGGTGGGGAAATGACCTGGTCCTTGATTTGCGAGCATTTATTCATTGTGTTGGCTGCCAGCATTCTCTCCATTTCCATCGGCC
Source organism: uncultured Oscillibacter sp. (assembly GCA_964553905.1). Lineage (GTDB taxonomy): Bacteria > Bacillota > Clostridia > Oscillospirales > Oscillospiraceae > Oscillibacter. The sequence goes on along the minus strand of CAZKMN010000146.1, from coordinate 1,572 downwards.
TGCCTCTGGGGATTCTGGCCTATGCCTTTCCCAAATCCCGGACGCTGATCCTGCGAATAACAGATCTGCTGCAAACCATCCCCGCGCTGGCACTGCTGGGCATCATCATGGTGGTTCTGGACCCCGGCAAGCTCACCGTCATCATCGGCATCACGCTCTACTCCCTGCTGCCCATCGTGCGAAATACCTGTCTGGGGCTTCAGGAGGTTGATCCCGGCGTAAAGGAGGCCGCCCGCGGCATGGGCATGAGCAAGCCCTACCGCATTTTGATGGTGGAATTTCCGCTGGCCTTTCCCACGGTGTTTACCGGCATTCGCATCGCCGTGGTCAGCGCCATCGGCACCGCCGTATTCGCGGCCTTTGTCGGCGGCGGCGGACTGGGCGGCATCATCACCCGCGGCATCCGCATTCAAGACATGCGCCTCATCCTCTCCGGCACGGGAGCCCTGATGGTCATCGCCATCCTGCTGGACCTGCTGATGGGCTGGTTTGAAAACCAGATGCGGAAAAAGAAGGGCGGAGCCCGATCCATGTGGCTTCCCGTTGCGGCAATTTTGTTGGCCTTTGTCCTCCTGCTGCCCTACGGCACAGGGAATCGCGGCAGCGCGGACACGCTGAAAATTTATGACGGCGATTACAGTGAATCGCAGATCATGCACCACATGATCGCCATGCTGGTGGAGGACAAAACAGACCTCACCGTCACCATTCAGGATCAAATGTCTCAGGTCAACAACTACAAAGCCCTGATCGGCGACAGCCACACCTGCGATCTCATGATCTCCTATGACGGCACCCTGTTGACCACATTTTTAGGAATGGACCCCGCCGATGTTCCCGAGGGGACGTCTCTTTATGATTATGTAAATCAAATTGCACAAGAGACGCAGGGGCTTCGCCTTTTGAGCAAGCTGGGCTTTGACAACACCTATGCCATCGCCGTGCCACAGCCCATTGCACAGCAGTACGGTCTGGAGCGGGTCAGCGATTTGAAGGATGTAGCCAATCAGTTGATCTTCGGCGCAGAGCATGAATTTTTCACTCAGGAGGGCAGCATGAAATTCTCGCCCTTTACCCAATTCTACGGTCTGCAATTTAAGGACGTTGTCTCTATGGACGTGAGCTTAAAATATGCCGCCGCAGAAAAGGGCAGCTTCGACGTCACCGAAGTCTACGCCACCGACGGACTGAACCGCAAGGCAAACCTGAAGGTTCTGGAGGACGACCGGTCTTTCTTCCCGGATTACAACGGCGCTTTGCTGGTGCGGGAGGACACCTTTGAAAAATTCTCCGCCACCGCGCCGGAGCTGGAATCTGTTTTGGAGCTGCTCAGTGGTCAGATCGCCAACGAGGACATGGTCGAGATGACCTATCAGGTGGATGTACAGGGACGCGGCGTGGATGAAGTCGCCCGGGAATTTCTGGTATCCAGAGGACTTTTGAGCGCCTGAAAACCATGCGCGCGTTCCCTGAAATCTTCGTAAAGTGCATAAACAGAGGTGGCGGAAAAATTTCCGCTGAACCTGTAAAATGAAAGTAGACACCCCAAAAGGTGTCTACTTTCATTTTTTA
>CAZKMN010000145.1:0-4588 GCA_964553905.1 uncultured Oscillibacter sp. | reverse complement strand
TACTGCAAGAAGAACGGGAACTGGTCGTGGAATACGGCAAAAAGATGAGCGCTGCGGGTCTGAGCACCGGAACCAGCGGCAATATCAGCATCTATAACGCCGAAAAGGGGCTGATGGCCATCAGCCCCTCCGGGATCGATTATTTCTCCACGCTGCCTGAGGACGTGGTGGTCACCGATCTGGAGGCCAACATTGTCGACGGCAACCGCAAGCCCTCCAGCGAGTGGGCGCTGCACACCACGTTTTATAAGCACAAGCCCCACGCCAGAGCCGTGGTCCACACCCATTCCGTGTACTGCACCACCTTTGCCGTGCTGGGTCAGCCCATCCGCGCAGTCCATTATGTGATCGGCGACGCCAACACCGCCACCGTTCCCTGCGCGCCCTATCGCACCTTTGGCACCGTGGAGCTGGCTGAGGCCGCCATGGAAGTCTGCGGGCAGAGCGACGCCGTGCTGCTGGGGAACCACGGTCTTGTGGTCTGCGGCAAGGACATCAAGAGCGCCTATGGTCTGGCCTGCAACATGGAATACATTGCCCAGCTCCAGTACCGCGCCATGGCCATCGGCACGCCCAATGTGCTCAGCGATGAGCAGATGGCAGAGGTCATGGAAAAGTTCAAATCCTACGGTCAGCCGGGCAACAAAAAAACCGGTTATTGAGGTGAATCAAGATGAATGCCTTTGATTTTTACGCGCCCACTTACTTCGTTTTCGGCAAAGATCGGGAAACCGAGTGCGGCACATATGTAAAAAAATTCGGCGGCAGCCGCGTATTGGTGGTCTACGGCGGACACTCTGCCAAGAAATCCGGCCTGTTGGATCGCGTCCATGCCTCCCTCGCCGCCGCGGGACTTTCCGCGCTGGAGCTGGGCGGCGTGAAGCCCAATCCCCGCAGCGGTCTTGTGTACGAGGGCATTGAGCTCTGCCGCCGGGAGCACATTGACTTTTTGCTGGCAGTGGGCGGCGGCAGCGTAATCGACACCGCCAAAGCCATCGCTGCCGGCGCGGTCTATGGCGGGGATTTCTGGGACTTCTTCTCCGGAAAGGCCGTGGAAACGGCCCTGCCCGTGGGCACCGTTTTAACCATCGCCGCCTCCGGCAGCGAGGGCTCCGGCGCGTCCGTCATCACCAACGAAAAAACGCTGGATAAGAGCGCTGCCGAGGCGGACTGCCTGCGGCCCAAATTCTCCATTTTGAATCCCGCGCTCACAGAGAGCCTCTCTCCCTTCCAAACCGCCTGCGGCGTGACGGACATCATGGCCCACGCCTTTGAGCGCTATTTCACCAACACCCCCGACGTGGAGCTGACGGACCGGCTGCTGGAAGGCGTGCTGCTGACCATGCTTCACGAGGGACAGCGGGTCATGGAAGACCCCCATAACTACGAGGCGCGCGCCAACATCATGTGGGGCGGCATGGTCTGCCACAACGACGTGATGGGCGTTGGCCGCAAGCAGGACTGGAACAGCCACCATCTCGAGCATGTGCTCTCCGCACTCTATGACTGCGCCCACGGCGCGGGACTGGCCGTCATCATGCCCGCGTGGATGGACTACTGCGTGGAGCATCACGATCCGGCGCGGTTTGCCCAGATGGCGACCCGTGTGTTCGGCTGCCAGATGGATTTTGTGGACCCCAGACGCACCGCCCGGGCAGGCGTTCAGGCTTTCCGCAGCTTCCTGAAGTCCATCGGCATGCCCCTGACCTTTGCCGAGATCGGCGCAGATCCTCAGGACATCCTCAAGCTGGTAGAAATGAATCACATTGGCGACGGCGTCACCGGCGGCTTTGTGGGGCTGGATCGTCAGGCACACACCGAAATTTACGAGCTGGCGGCAGGGCTGCGGGCATAAACGCAGTTTTTCGGTAACAACCATCGGATTACGGAAAGCAGACCTCCCATGAGGTCTGCTTTCTTCCGCAGGAGTGAAAATTTTCCCGTAAAATTGGTTGACAGCTCCAGCCTATTCTATAAAATGATAGCAGGACACACTCTCTTGAATAACCTGCATGGCAGGTCCATAGGGGGACACCAACGGATGAAGCCTACTCACACAGATCAATTTCTAAATTTTTGCTGCGAGCTGAGCCGACAATTGATTCAAAACGGCGCAGAAATTTACCGCGTGGAGGAATCTGCGGACCGGCTTCTGGCAGCATATGGCTATGAAAACGCCGAGGTGTTTGCCATTCCCTCCTGCGTCATTCTGAACATTCAGGAGGGCGAAAAAAACTACAATAAGACCATCCGCATTCGCTCCTCGTCTAACAATCTGGACAAGCTGGACAAGCTCAACGATCTGTGCCGCCGGGTCTGTCGATCCACGCCGCCCATTGAAGAGGCGCAGGAACGGCTGCGGGCAATCGTGGAGGCTCCGGTCTATTCCCGTCTGACCGGCTATCTGGCCCACGGTTTTGTCGCCGCCTTTTTCACCCTTTTCTGGGGTGGTCGGGCACTGGACGCCGTTGTGGCCTTTCTTTGCGGTATGAGCGTCAAAGCCACGCTGGACTTCATGGGCCGCATGAACACCAATCTCTTTTTCACTTATATCTGCGCCAGTATGCTGCTGGAAAGTATTCCTCTGTCCCTTCTCTACGGCGGCGTTCCCCTGAAAATCGACCGAATCGTCATTGGCGCAATCATGCTGTTGGTTCCCGGCATTGCCATCACCAACGTGATGCGGGACGTGATTGCGGGAGATTTTCTGACGGCGCTTACCAAATCTGCCGAGGTGTTGATTGTGGCCATGGCCATTGCCATCGGCATCGCCATTCCGTATGGTGTGGCAGTTTTATTGTGGGGAGGGATTTAAATGCGCGCATATTTGCCCTGCTTATACGCTTTTTTGGCCTGCGTGGGCTTTTGCATGATTTTTGAGGTCAAAAAGCCCCTGTTCATCTTCATTTGCAGCTTCATCGGCGGAACAGCTTGGGCCGTCTACCTGCTGATGGACGGCGTTGGCTCCGAGGTCATGCGATATCTCGTCGCAACGCTGGCCGTCTCCGTTTTGGCGGAGATCTGCGCCCGGCTTTTCAAGGCTCCAGCCACCATTTTCCTGATTATCGGCATCATTCCGCTGGTGCCGGGCGGCGGGCTCTACTACGCCATGGACTATCTCATCAACGGTGATGCGGCCATGTTCGCCCAGAAGGGGCTGGAAACCGCCTCCTACGCCGGCGCCATCGCGGTGGGCGTGTCCATGGTGACCTCGCTGGCACGCATCTTTTCCTTTCACAAAACGCCGAAAAAGTCCTGATCGGGCTCTTCCGGCGTTTACTCTTTTTGGAAATAGTTAATCGTTTTCCACTTCCATTATTTCTTTTTTATCCACTAAATCTTGACAGAAAAGTTCCAACGCGGTATCATCATTTTGGAAAGAAATTTGGCCCTCGCATCTCTGGAAAGCCATGTACATTTCCTGCCAGGAATGTACGCGCAAAGCGGCTTTGATCGCAGAGGGGCCGGAAAAGCATGGAGGAGACATATGGACAAGCAGGTCAAGCGCATTGGCGTTCTCACCAGCGGCGGCGACGCACCCGGGATGAACGCAGCGGTCCGGGCCGTTGTGCGGACTGCCATTGCCAGCGGGATCGAGTGCGTGGGCATTCGCCGGGGCTGGAACGGGCTTATCAACAGCGATTTTATCCACATGGATGCATCCAGCGTCAGCCACATCATCGACAAGGGCGGCACCATGCTCTACACTGCCCGCAGCGATGAATTCATGGAGGAAGCGGGACGGGACAGAGCCTTGAGCACCTGCAAGCTGCTGGGGCTGGACGGCATTGTGGCCATCGGCGGCGACGGCACCTTCCGTGGCGCGCTGGCCCTTTCCCGGCAAGCCGCCAAGAACGGTCAGAGGCTTCAGGTCGTGGGTATCCCCGCCACCATCGACAACGATGTGGGCTGCTCTCACTACACGATCGGGTTTGACACCGCCTGCAACACCGCCATCGAGTGCATCGACAAGCTGCGAGACACCATGCAGTCCCATGAGCGCTGTTCTGTGGTGGAGGTCATGGGCCGTCACGCGGGCTATCTGGCGCTTTATGTGGGCATTTCCGTCGGCGCCACCGCGGTGCTGATTCCGGAGCGCGAGGTGGACTTTGGCCGGGACATCATTGAAAAAATCCGTCGGGCACGGCTGTCCGGCACCACGCACTACATGGTCGTGGTCGCGGAGGGCGCAGGCAGCGCGCTGGACATCGGCAAGCGGATTCATGAGGAAATCGGCATCGATCCCCGGGTCACGGTTCTGGGGCACATCCAGCGGGGCGGATCTCCCTCCGCCCGGGACCGGGAAACTGCCAGCCGCATGGGTTATGAAGCCGTGAAGGTCCTCACGGATGGACAGAGCAACCGCATCATCGCCACGCAGGACGGGCGCATGGTGGATCTGGATATGGAGGAGGCCTTGCAGATGGTCAAGCCCTTCGCCATGGAGCGCTATCGCATTCTGGAGGCCCTTACCTGTAACAGCAACGTCTCTTTTTGAGAGAGAAAAAGCTGCGGGCGATTTCCAAAAGGAAATTGAACCTGTAAAATGAAAGTAGACACCCCAAAAGGTGTCTACTTTCATTTTTTA
>CAZKMN010000144.1:0-4637 GCA_964553905.1 uncultured Oscillibacter sp. | reverse complement strand
CCAAAGAGTTGATTCGCCTGCGAAACTGCTGCATGGCGTTTGACGACGAGTTGGTTCTCAATAATTTAAATCTCTATATCAATGATAAAGAATTCCTCACACTGCTCGGACCCAGCGGATGTGGCAAGACCACCACGCTGCGTATTATCGGCGGCTTTACGACACCTTTGTCGGGAGACGTTTTGTTCGACGGCGTGAGGATTAATGACGTTCCGCCTTATCAGCGGCAGATCAACACGGTTTTTCAAAAATACGCGCTGTTTCCACACCTGAACGTCTTTGAAAACATTGCGTTCGGTCTGCGGATGCAAAAGCGAAGCGATCCCTCTGATCCAACCGGCAAGCGTAAAATCAAGATTCCGGAAGACGAGATCAAAGAGCGCGTCATGGATATGCTGGAGGTCATCTGTCTCAAGGGCTTTGAAAGCCGGAAGCCGGAAGCCCTTTCCGGCGGTCAGCAGCAGCGTGTGGCCATCGCAAGAGCTCTGGTCAATCGGCCCAAGGTCCTGCTGCTGGACGAACCGCTGGGCGCACTGGATCTAAAGCTCCGCAAGGATATGCAAATCGAGCTCAAGCGCATTCAACAGCAGGTGGGCATCACATTTATCTATGTGACCCACGACCAAGAAGAGGCGCTGACGATGTCCGACACCATCGTGGTCATGGACAAGGGCTCTATTCAGCAAATCGGAACGCCTGAGGATATTTATAATGAGCCGAAAAATGCATTTGTTGCTGACTTTATCGGTGAATCCAACATCATCGACGGTCTGATGCTGCAAGATCAGCTTGTCCAGATGTACGGGAAGAAATTTCCCTGTCTCGACAGCGGCTTTGCCCCCAGCGAACCGGTGGATGTGGTCATCCGTCCGGAGGATATCGACATCGTTCCCGTGGAACAGGGTCAACTGGTCGGCACGGTCACAAACGTGACGTTTAAAGGGATGCAATACGATATCATCGTGGATTTCCGCGGCTTTAAATGGCTGATTCAAACCACAGACCACTCCCCTGTCGGAAGCCGCATCGGCATTAAGATCGATCCGGATGGCATTCACGTTATGAAAAAGAGTGCCTATTCCGGTATGTTCGGTGACTATTCCTCTTTCTCAGAGGAATATGACGAATTGGACGACGCCAGCATTGGCTCGGACGGTGAAGAGGAGATCGGGGATGAAACGTAAGCTCTCGCTGTTCTCCATCCCCTATGTGGTGTGGATGGCCATTTTTGTGGTGGCTCCCATTCTGATGGTGGTGGTCTACGCATTCTCCACAGCCAGCGGCGCATTTACCCTTGAAAATTTCTCGAAAATGGGGATCTACGCCATTGTATTCGGTCGCTCCTTTAAGCTGGCCCTCATCGCGACGGCCATCTGCGTGGCTATCGGATATCCGGTGTCTTACATGATGGCCAAGGAAGGCGTCCGCTTTCAGCGTATCGCCATGGTTCTGATCATGTTGCCCATGTGGATGAATTTTTTGCTGCGGACCTATTCCTGGATGTCTATTCTGGAGAACAACGGCCTGCTGAACAATCTGTTTCAGCACATCGGCCTCATCGATCTCTATAACCAGATCGCCCTTCATTTTGCGGCAGATCCCGCAAGCTATGTCCCAATTGAATTTTTCCGAATGCTCAATACGCAGGGCGCAGTCGTGCTGGGCATGGTCTATAACTATCTGCCCTTTATGATTTTGCCCATTTATTCCGTCATTGTGAAGCTGGACAACTCTCTGCTGGAAGCCGCACGAGATCTGGGCGCCAATTCCGTGAATGTGTTTCGTCGGGTCATCTTCCCGCTGTCCCTGCCCGGCGTTCTCTCCGGTATCACCATGGTGTTTGTGCCTTCTGTTTCCACATTTGCCATTTCCAAAATGCTGGGCGGCGGCACGGATCTGCTGCTGGGCGATCTGATTGAGCAGCAGTTTTTGGGCGGCGCATACAACCCCCAGCTCGGAGCCGCCATCTCGCTGGTCATGATGCTGGTCGTGGTGGCATGCATGTGGTTGATGAACCGCTTTGGCGAAGGTGAAGAACAGGCGGTGATGCTTTGAAAAACAACTCTTTTGGAAACCGCCTCTTTATGGCGCTTGTCTTTGTCTTTCTGTACGCCCCCATCATTCTGCTGATTATCTTTTCTTTCAACTCTGGGAACAGCAACACCGTCTGGAAAGGCTTTTCGCTGGAATGGTACGGCAAGTTGTTTCAAAACCGGCTGATTATGCAAAGCGTTTATACGACGCTGCTGGTTTCCCTGCTGGCGACAATCATTGCCACCATCGCCGGGACCTTTGCCGCCATCGGCTTTTACGCCATGCGCCGCCGGATGCGGGAATCCCTGATGACGGTCAACAACATTCCCATGATGAACGCAGATATTGTAACCGGCGTGGCCCTTTGCCTGTTTTTTGTGGCATTCTTCTCTTTCTGGGGGGATTTTGCCACATGGTTCAACGGCATACAGGGGCTCATCCAACTGCCGGTCCGCCTGACCATGGGCTTTGGCACGCTGCTCATCGCCCACGTCAGCTTCAATATTCCCTATGTGATTTTGTCAGTGGGGCCCAAGCTGCGCCAAATGGATAAAAATCTGGTGGATGCGGCGCAGGATCTTGGCTGCACATGGATGCAGGCTTTCTGGAAAGTCATCATCCCGGAAATCAAGCCCGGCATCGTCTCAGGAGCTCTGACCGCGTTCACCATGAGCATTGACGATTTTATCATCAGCTATTTTACTGCCGGCTCCTCCTCTTCCACTTTGGCCATGACGATTTACGGCATGACCAAAAAGCGTGTCAGCCCGCAGATCAACGCCATTTCCACGCTTTTATTTGTAACGGTTCTGATTTTGCTGGCCATTGTAAACATTCGGGAAGCCCGTCAGGAGCGCGCTGCGGCTCTGCGAAAGCAGGCATGATTCCCCCCCTGAGAGCGGCCAGTTCTTATAAAACCATATCAACACGACACATTGGAGGAATGATCTTTGAAAAAAACGCTTGCTTTAGGCCTTGCCATGATGATGACGCTTTCTTTTACTCTGACCGGGTGCGGGAACAAAGCCGATCAAAAGGTTGTCAACGTATGCAGTTGGGGCGAATATATCGACGAGTCCCTCATTGATGAATTTGAATCTCAAACCGGCATCAAGGTCAATTACCAGACCGCAGAGAGCAACGAGGCGCTCTATTCCCTGCTGAAAACCGGCGCCGGCGACTATGACGTGATCGTCCCCTCCGACTATATGATCTCCCAGCTCATCGAAGAGGATATGTTGGCAAAGCTGAATTACGACAACATCCCTAATTTTTCCCTGATCGACAGTCGATTCAAGAATTTGCCGTACGACCCGAAAAATGAATACACCGTCCCCTATACTTGGGGTACCGTGGGCATTATTTACAACACGACCATGGTGGATGCGCCCATCACCAGTTGGGATGTCATGTTTGATACACAATACGCCGGAAATGTCCTGATGATCCGCAACTCTCGGGATGCGCTGGCCATCGCTCTGATGGATTTGGGATATTCCATCAATACCACGGATGAAAATGAGATCAAAGCGGCCTATCAGCTTCTCTCCGACGCCAAAAACGCCGGTGTTTATCAGTCTTTCGTCATGGATGAAGTCTTTCAGAAGATGGAGGGCGGAAACGCTGCCATTTGCGCCTATTATGCTGGCGACTATCTCACCATGCTGGAAAACAACCCGGATCTGGCCTTTGTGGTCCCCTCTGAGGGCTCCAACTGGTTTGTGGACGCCATGTGCGTGTTGAAAAACGCGCAGCATCAGGAGGAAGCGGAGGCTTGGATCAACTTCATTGCCTCCACCGAGGCGAATCTGGCCAATATGGACTACATCTGGTACGCCTCTCCCAACTCCGAAGCGCTGGCCCAGTATCCCGATTACTATCAGGAAACATACGGCGAGGCGCTTGACGCCGGAATTTATGAGATTATGGCAGCCCCCCAGTCGGTTTTGGATCGGTGCGAGTCCTATTTGGCGCTCCCTGCTGCCACGCGCACGCTGTATAACGACCTCTGGACCGAGCTTGGCATTTGAAAGGAGCACTTTCTATGATTTTAGTTGGAACAGCTTGTGAGCTTCATCAAACCGTCACGGCTGAGTTGACTGCGGCCTCTATCGGTTCCGGCGCGCTGCCGGTCTTTGGCACGCCTTTTATGTGTGCCATGATGGAAAATGCTGCAATGACCGCCTTACAGAGCTTTTTGGAAGATGGTCAGGGCAGCGTGGGCACCCATCTGGAGGTCAGTCATGACGCCCCCACTCCCATCGGCATGACCGTCTGGGCCTCGGCCGAGATCACCGCCGTCTCCGAAAACGGACGAATGGTGGACTTTGCCGTAAAAGCCTGGGATGAAAAAGGCCCTATTGGAGCGGGAACACACACCCGTGCCATCATTGCAAACGAGCGGTTTCTCTCCAAGTGCAACGGGAAGCTGAACGCATAAGTCACCCTTGCACGTGAATCGCGAAAAAGTTTGAAGAGAGACCCCTCTCTCCATTCAAGATGCTCAAACGGTCGAACTTGTCTGGCATTGCAGCCAACAACCGTCCATGGTAAGCGTCAAATGCGCTGACGGATTTAAAAAGCAACACCTGATGTGAGATACT
>CAZKMN010000143.1:0-4645 GCA_964553905.1 uncultured Oscillibacter sp. | reverse complement strand
TCGCAGTCGATCCCCGCAGCTTTTGCCGCCTGCTCCTTGATGCCCGTGGTGGCAACGGTCATATCAAACGCCTTGATGACCGAGGACCCCTGCGAGCCGCGATACACGCTCTCCCCGCCGCAGATGTTGTCCGCAGCGATGCGTCCCTGCTTGTTGGCAGGCCCCGCCAAGGAGAGCAGCACCCGCTCGCCCGTGACCACGTGGCGCACCTCCACCGCATCGCCCACGGCATAAATATCAGGGCTGGACGTCTCCATCCGCTCGTTTACAACGATGCTGCCCTTGACGCCCAGCGCAAGCCCGGCCTCCGCCGCCAGATGGGTGTCCGGCGTCACGCCGATAGCCAAAATGACCAGATCCGCTTGCAGGGGCTCCTCCCCTTTCAGAAAAACTCTGACGGTGTCACCTGCTTGTTCAAAGCCCTCCACAGAGCGCCCCAGCAGGAGCTGAACGCCCTTTTCCCGCAGCTTGGCGTGCACAAAGGTGGCCATTTCCGCATCCAGCGGATTGAGCAGTTGCCGGGGTCTTTGGACGATGGTCACGTGCAGCCCCAGCTCCCGCAGATTTTCCGCCAGCTCCAAGCCGATATAGCCGCCGCCGGCCAGCACCACGGATTTCGGGCGCCGCCGGTCCACAAAGGCGCGAATTTTCAAAGTATCCTCCACCGTGCGGAGGGAGAGCACCTGCTGGAGATCCACGCCGGGAAGCGGCGGGCGGGTCGGCTTTGCGCCGGGCGAGAGCAAGAGTTTGTCGTACGATTCTTCAAAGCACGCGCCTGTTTCTAAATTGCGAACGAAAACGGTTTTTTCGGCAGGATGGATGGCAATCACTTCATGGTGGACCTGCATTTTGATGCGAAACCGGCTCCAAAAGCTCTCCGGCGTTTGAAGCGTCAGACTTTCCGGATCGGTGATCGTTCCGCCGATAAAATAGGGGAGGCCGCAGTTGGCGTAAGAGACAAAGCCGGAGCGCTCGAACACCACCACCTCCGCAGTTTCGTCCAGCCTGCGGATTCTTGCCGCAGCAGTCGCTCCGCCTGCCACGCCGCCCACAATGACAATTTTCATGGTTCCGTCCGCCTTTCCTTTTTTAAAGCATGGTCAAAATCTGGGCCTTGGGGCGCACGCCCACGCTCTGAGCCGTCACCTTGCCGTCCTTCATCACCACCAACGTGGGGATGCTCATCACATTGAAGGCCGCCGCCAGCTCGCTTTGTTCGTCCACATTGATCTTGCCCACCTTGATGTCGCTGTTCTCCGCCGCGATCTCATCGACCATCGGAGAGAGCATCCGGCAGGGGCCGCACCAGGTAGCCCAAAAGTCCAACAAAACCGGCTGCTTGCTCTCCACCACTTCTTTTTGGAAATTTTCCTTGGTAATTGTTAAAACAGACATTTTACATTCTCCATTTCACGCAGGACCTGCCTGCTTATTTGTTTTTTTCTATGATAACATCCTGTTGCCGGGACTTCTGTGACAAACTCACCGTTTTGCCATCTTTTGCCTTGCAGATGAGTTGGGTCATCGTCCCCATGGGGCAATATACGCACCACGAGCGGGGCTTGAAGAGGGCCATGGTCAAAACGCCCAGCACCGTGGAGGTGAGCATCACGCTGTAAAATCCGAAGGCAAACTGCGCCACCCAAGGCGCCACAGCCGTGCCATGGTACGCCCAGTGCCACGGCAGACGGAACGTCCAAAGGAGCGTGACCACCTCTCTGAGAGTTTGCGCGCCCTCAAACACCAGCCAGGTATTCCACAGCATTTGGAAGAACATCGCAAAGAAGAATATCAAAAAGCCGTAGCGAAACCACTTGCTGCGTAAAAACCGCGGTGGTGATTTTTTGCGGGACAGTCCGCACCGTCCTCCCAGCAGGGAAAAGAGCTGCCCCCGCCCGCAATAGCGATTGCAATAGGTCTTTCCGCCGCCGAAAAGGGAGATCACGATGGGAATGAAGAAGCACAGCAGTCCCAGCCATGCAAACAAAATATTGAAAAAGCCCAGCACCAGATAAGCTGCGGAAACGATCCAAAGATAGTCGTACCAGTGTTTTTTCATACCGCTGCCTCCCGGATCTCAATGACGGACGCAGGGCATTCCCGCGCACATTTTCCGCATCCCACGCACCGCTGTAAGTCCACGCTTGCACAAACGCCCTTTTCGATTTGAATGGCCCCCATGGGACAGACCTTCACGCAGCAGCCGCACGCCACGCACAGCGATTGGTCCACCGCCGCTTTCTTTGTTGCCCGTTTTCTCTCAAGCACAGTTTCATACCTCCCGATTTGTTATAGAGAGCCTACCACACCTCAAGCGCCCCCTCCGTGACAATGTTACGAAGAGGCAAAAAAAGAACGCCTGCTCTCAGGCGTTCTTTTTTACAAGGCTCACGATGGCGTTCCATGTCAGCGGACCTGTGACGCCGTTTTGGGGCAGCTCCTCCAGCGCCTGCACCGCCCGAACCGCCGCCGTCGTCTGCTCGTCATAGGTGCCGGTCACTTCCACCGGCGGAATCTCCGGGGTGTTTTGGGCCGCCAAAGCCAAAAATTTCTGCAACGCGCGCACCTCGTCTCCCGACTGGCCCGGAGCTAAAAACTTTCCCGGATAGATCTCATCCGCTGCGCTCAGATACTCCGGCGGAATGGACGCGATGGTGCGGTCATATGCCCGCAGCAGCGCGTTCCACGTGTCGCGTCCCACGATGCCGTCCACCGAAAGGCCCTGCTGCGCCTGAAATTCCCGGACGGCTTTCTCCGTTTTGTCGTCCAGCGTTCCGCTGCCCGAGGGCATGGGCAAGTTGCTGTCAAAGTAAGCCAGCACCGAGAGATAATACTGGATGACCTTGACCTGCGGGCCGGAATCCCCGGGGCGCAGGGCGTTGGAATAGACCCGGGCCACCTCGCTTTCGGTCAGCCCCTCCGACTCCAGCTCCGCAAGGCCCTTCACGCCATTAAACACGGATTTGATCTGATACCACGTTCCCTTGCCCACGATTCCGTCTGGGGTGAGGTTGAAGATCTTTTGGAAATTCCGAACTGCCTGCTCCATGTTGACGTCAAAAAAGCTGGTCAGCTCCAGACGCGGCTGTATCCCCGGATAGTTTTTTCCGATGCGGTTGAGTTGCCGCTTCAAGGTGCGTACGTCCTCGCCGGAAGAGCCCAGCCGCAGAGGAATGCCGGGATAGGAGGGGATATTTTCCTGTGTGGGCGCGTTAAACACCAAATTGATGTCATCGCCGTAATAATACTGCAAAATTTCATAGGGTGTGAGCCCCTCTTGCGCCAGATCCACCGTGCCCCACTGGCTGAGACCGCCGCAGGTAGAGGTAGTGCCGTTACAATACTGTGTAAAAAGCGGCTGGACAAACCCCTGCCGCACCACATAGTCATTGAACAGGGAGTCCACAATTTCCGAGACCGGCCCAAAGATTTCCCTGTTTTCAATGTATTTTTGATCGTAGCGCGTTGTTGAGGTAATGTCAAAATCATACCCTCGGCTGGGATACCACTCCGTATAGATGCGATTGAGCGCGTAAGTCACCTGCGCGTAAATATTGGCGCGCAGGGCGTTTTCCGGCCAAGTGGGATAAATTTCGCTGGAGGCCACATTTTTAATGTAGTCCAGAAACGGCACCCGGACATTGCGGGCCGTGGTATCGTCCGGGTCCCCCAAGTGCACCGTGATATAGGCGGGAATTTTGGGCATCGTCATTGGGCCGCCTCCTTTTTCAAGCGCAGTGTCACCGGCAAAATTGCGGTGATTCCTTCAAAGATCTCCACTTCATAGAGCCCCGGTTCAAAATTTGGATGGGACGCATATACTTGATACGAAGCGCCCCGTCCGGGCTGTTTTGCATCCAGCGAGGCGGCCCGCGGCGGCGCTGGCAGCCGAATGCCGGAAATGATCCCGTTTTCATCTGTCACGCCGTCAAAAAACAGCACGCGGGCGTCTTCAAAATTTTGGGCCACCACGATCCGAACCCCGCCCGACGGAATGGCTCCCTGCGCTCTGCTGGCCTGTATCTTTAAATAGCCAATGGCCGGGTTTTCCCTTAAAAACGTCTCATAGCGCATTGGCTTAGCGCCCGGCGGCAGCAGCGCCGCGGACCCCGTTCCCTGTCTGTTGGATTCCATAACATACCCCTCCTCATTCCTTGTTCTCAGCTTATGACGCAGAGACGTCCTCTGTGCGGAAAGGAGCCGCTGATGTCTGACGCCGCCACCTCCGAGGCGCTGCAAGTGATTGACCGCTCCCAGCAATTTATTTTGCTGGTCCTTGGCGGCGTTGCACTCTCCTATATCACCACCGGAGCGCAAAAAACGCTGCTTCTCTCCGAGGGCGAGGACGCCGCCTGTTTCGCTCAATCCCTCCGCAGCACCCGACTGCTGGGGAATCTGCTGATTCTCTGTGCGCTTTTGTTCTTTTTCGCCCTCTCCGAGCAGACAGCCCGCACGCCTGCCGATTCCTGCCGGCAAGAGGCCTCCCATCAGGCCAACTTTTTAGCCGGCGCTCTGGCGCTAGCAGCCGGTCTCCTGCGGCTTTGGGATGTGCTTTTCTGGCAGGAATAGGGGAGACGGTCTTCCTTCACGTCATGCCGAAATAGCGCAGCATCCCCCGGTAGATTCCCAGCGCGAACAGCTCCGG
>CAZKMN010000142.1:0-4706 GCA_964553905.1 uncultured Oscillibacter sp. | reverse complement strand
TTCAAGAGGCTAATGAAGCCTTGTCATCCAGAGTGAGAACAGTCAACAACAACACCTGCTGGAAGAATTCAGGCAATCTTTTTGTTTGTGGTTACTGTGGCCGAAAGCTCCAGAAATCCAATGGGAAAGACATTTATCTGTACTGTATGAAATCACGATATAGTGAAGGCGAAGATTGCAGCCACATTCATGCAGATATTCAGGTGGTGCAGCAAGCCGTTCTACAGGCAATCAAGGCTATGGGGAGGGTACTTACCAATGGCGCAGTAATTGTCAAACAAAAACAGCAGGCTGATGTTCAGGCAGTGGAGAGAGAGCTGGTAGCAATCCTCCAGAAGCAGCAAAAAATCAAGTCGGCTAAGAGCGCATTATATGAGAGCTATCGAAGCGGCACCATTACCAAAGAAAAGTTCATTGAAATCCAACAGCGAAATGCTGCCGAGGTTGAGAAACTAGAACAGCAGGCGCAAGCCAAGTCTGATTTGATTGAGCAGATGAAGAAACAGCAGAAGGATATGGAGCTTGTCAAAGATGAGCTTAGAACAGTTGACGCGCTTCAAGAGTATGACCCGGCCATCATCGGTCAGATCGTTGAGAAGGTAATTGTCTACGAAGGAACCCGGATTGAACTGGTCATGAAGAACCAAGACTCTTATGAGGCAGCCTTCGCATTAACTGAGCAAATTAGCGCATAAAATTATTCGGTGGTTGTGCAATATTCCAAATTGCATAGCCGCCGAATAAAATTTTTGTCCCTTACTTGACACTCGCAGAGGGCTTCATTACCGGCATGGCGGCGAAAATGTTTTTGGTGGCCGGACCGGTCATCGTGTTCGGCACGCTGGCCAGCGTGCTCTACGGAGCCATTCTCCTGCTCTCTGGCATGGCGTGAGCAATCACACAAAACCGCGCCGCCCCATGGGGCGGCGCGGTTTTTTCACGCTTCAACTATTTTCATCGGGGGTGGGAGCGGGCGCTTTTTTCCTTCGTCCGCCCCGGCTGGAGCGGCGGGAGCGCGCGGGCTTTGCCGCCGTCTCCTCTTTCTCGGGGGCAGCCGCCGGGGCCGGCAAGGCAAAGATCCGGGTGAGCTGTTCATAGAGCAGCGCGCCCTGCGCCGCGCCGTATTCCCGGACCAGCGCGTCGCTTAAATCCTGCCGGGTCGTGGCCTTGAGCACGAAGGGCAGATGGAGGCACTCTTCAATGGAGGGCCGCAGCGCCACCTCTTCAAACGCATCGGCATAGCGAGCGCGCAGCGCGTCGATGGACGCGGCGTAGCCCTTGTCCTGACTGATGACGTAGGCATAGTCCGCCTCTCTTTTTCCCACCAAAACGCCCAGCTCGGTGATGATCTGGAAGTCGATGGAATTTTTGCCGCCCCGCACGCTTTCAATATACTGCACGTTGGCATGGGTCTGGGCGCAGAGCTTTTGCAGCTTTGTCAGCGCCAGTCCCTTTTGGTAAAAAATCAAAACGGCGTCCTGCTCGGAGAGCATATCGATGCCCTTGAGCCCTGTTCCGATGTTATTGTCGCCGTCCACTAAAAAAATCATATTCATGTAACTTGTACGTTCTTTCCTTTTATTTTCGTCCAAAGACGTTTGATTGCCTGCTTAGTATACCAACTTTTCGCCAAAAACACAAGCAGGGCCGCAAATGCGGCCCTGCCAGAGTTATTTTTTAATCAGCTTCGTCCGTCACGATCAAGCCATATCCGCCGTTATTGCGGCAGTACACGATGCACAGGGTGTCATCCTCGCTGTTGCGGAAAACGAAGAAGCTGTGATCCAGCAAATTCATCTGCAAAATGGCCTCCTCCGGGCTCATGGGCTTGACGGAGAAGCGCTTCGTGCGGACGATGTGGAACTCCCGTTCCTCCTCCACGGAGAAATCGTCGTCGGCAGAAGCAGGGGGGAACCCCTCGCTGCGAAGGCGTTTGCTCAGGCGGGTTTTGTTTTTCAGGATCTGACGCTCGATATATCCCACGGCGGCGTCGATCGCGCCCCGCATATCGCCATCCGGCGCCTCAGTCTGGGCACGGAACAGCGTACCTCCACCACGGATGGTGATTTCCGTCGAGCAAAGATGCTCCCGCTCCACGGAAAACGTGACAAAGGCTATGGTTTCCTCTTCCCGGAAATAGCGGTCCAGCTTGGAGATCTTCTTTTCAGCATACTCCTTGATGGATTCGTTCAGGGACACACGCTTACAGGCAAACGTACACTTCATCGAAATCGCTCCTTTCGTGTGGAAGAGAGGCCAGAGTTCTCTCTTTGTCCCAGTATAACACGGCCTTGCCGATTTGAAAAGAGGAAGAGCGCGCAGATTTACAATTTATTCACCTGTCGCCCTATTTCCCCAAAAGCAGTGGGTTCTCGACAAAAGCTCCCATTTACAATCCGGACGCCTGAGGTGTATGATAATAAAGGAAGCTTTCCAATATCCCACCCGCTTAGGCCGCGCAGCGCATGTCGCTGAGCGGCCCTTTTTTGCCCAAATTTTAAAAAGCAAGGACCGCCGAAGCGATCCTTGCAACGCGTTATTTCCGTCTCCGTCCGCCGCCGCGCTTGCCGTCGATGCTGCGGTTCAGATCGGCCATTTTCCCCTCGGAGGACGAGAGGAACTGCTTGAGCTTGTCCTCGAACAACTGGTCCCCGGACAGGGGCGGGGCCGGCTGCTGCTTTGCAAAGCTCCGGGGCGGCTGCGCCGTACCGGGATTGCGGGCAAAGCCCCCGCTGCGCGGCGCCGTGCCCATGGCGGGTCTTGGCCCGCGGAAGGCAGGCCGCTCCTGAGGCGGCAGGGCCTTTTTGACAGACAAATTAATTTTTCCGTTTTCCGCAGACAACACCAGAACCTTGACGCTCTGGCCCTCCTGCAAAAAATCATGCACGTCGTTGACAAAGGTATTGGCGATCTCGGAAATATGCACCAATCCGGACTTTCCACCGTCCAGTGCGACAAATGCGCCGAATTTGGTGATCGAGGTCACCTTTCCCTCCACAATGCTCCCAACCTGAGGCTCCATACGGTAACTTGTTTCTCCTTCCGGTGAATTTTACGGCATCTCCCGTGTATGAAAAGGGCCGGCGTCGGCACAAGCGGGGAAAAGCGGTCGCTTTCCCTCGTCGCCCGGCACCGGTCAATTGCTGGTATCGTAAAACACACGCTCGCCCGGCGCCACAAGGCCCAGCTTCTCCCGGGCCAGCTCTTCCATCTTCTCCTGTGTATCGCCGGCGGCAATATCCGCAGAGAGCGCGTCATTTTCCTGCTGTTGTGTCTGGACCCGAGCGGCCAGCAGGGCGCGTTCGGTCTTTGCGGTTTCCACCTGATCGTGCAGACGGAAAAGCTGCCAGCCGATGCCGGCCAGCAGAGCCAGCAGCAGCACTTTGGTCAGCAGGCTCGCACGGGCGCGCCGTTTTTGTCTGGGTTCTTTTGCCATGTGCTCCGCCTCCTCCGCCTAAAATTTTCCCGCAGCCGGTTTTTCTTATTGTATAGCATTTCGTTGCAAAATAAAAGAGATATTTTCCGTATTTGGCCGCTTTCTTGCAAAAACTTTCCATCCAACGGGCCGGAATGGACGCAATTTGCAAAAAATCAGCCAAGGTCTGCATCCAAAAATCCCAGATGGGTCGCAAAAGCGCGGAGAGCAGGCAGAAAAACAGCAGCGCGCCGCCCAGCGCGCCCAGCAGCGCATAGCCCCGAAGCTGCCCCTGTGCCCGGCGCAGCGTGAAAAAAAACAGCGCCAGCCCAACTGCCAGACAGTACAGGCTGTCCAGCGCCCACGTGAGTCGTGGCGCCCGCAGCCGCAGCGCCCGCAGCAGATCATAGAGAAGGCCGGCGGAAAAGCCCAGCAGGATCGATTGCCCAAAGGTCAAAAGCTGCCGGGAAATCTCATTTCCCATGGACCTTATCCAAACAAGCGATGCAGCAGCCCCACGCGCTGCCGGTCCGCATCCTCATAGGACACGGTATCGATCCGGCCATCCACATGCAGCTCGCCCCCGTCCAGAGAGAGCTTTCCGATATGCAGGTCCTCTCCCGTGACCATCAACACGCCGGCGGACGTGGACATGACAATCCCGGTTTCGTCAAAGCGCTCCACATCCTCCACGCCGGAGACAACCAGCTTCTCCCGCCCCACCAGTTCCAACCGGTGGGCAGCCTGAGGCATTGTATTATAGTCGTTCATGGCATCCCCCTCCCTGTCCACAGAATATGCAGGGCAGGGCGCGGATAGAAGCGACTTTATCGTCCGATTTCCCGGTACAGTGCCGACGCGTCCGCCTGACGGACCGTCTCCTGCACGTCCAGCACCTCCACGCTCAGCGTACGCTCGCCAAAGCGCAGGGAGATCTGGTCGCCCACCTTCACATCGTAGCTGGCCCGGGCGCTTTTTCCGTTCACGCTCACAAGCCCATTGTCGCAGGCCTCGTTCGCCACAGTCCGCCGCTTGATGAGGCGGGAGACTTTCAGATATTTGTCCAAACGCATAGTGACTCCCCCCGTTTGATGGTTCCCATATGACCGACCATATGAGAAGGAGGGACTGCCGGCATGCCGACAGTCCCTTTTGTCAGATTGAAAAGAGGATCTCTCCCCGTCTCATTACTTGGAAACAGTATCCTTGAGTGCCTTGCCGGCCTTGAAAACGGGAACGATGGAAGCGGGGATCTCAATGGACTCCTTGGTCTTGGGGTTGCGGCCGATTC
>CAZKMN010000141.1:0-4711 GCA_964553905.1 uncultured Oscillibacter sp. | reverse complement strand
GAATCAGATCTCTGGCCTGTTGAGAGATCTCACAGGGAACATCCGCCGGTCGCGCCAGAAAATATCCCTGCAATAAATCTACGCCCAGATCCA
Source organism: uncultured Oscillibacter sp. (assembly GCA_964553905.1). GTDB lineage: Bacteria > Bacillota > Clostridia > Oscillospirales > Oscillospiraceae > Oscillibacter. The sequence goes on along the minus strand of CAZKMN010000141.1, from coordinate 4,618 downwards.
AAACGGTGCGGACTTCGTCCATGGTCTCCAACCCTTCCGCCACGACCTGCATTCCGCGATCGTGGGCAAGGTTTACCGTATTGGATACGATCTGCTGACGGCTTGAATCGGTGTCGATATCCCGAATAATAGAGAGATCCACCTTGATGAAACGGGGGTTTAGCTCCAGCAAATTCTTCTCGCTGCTGTATCCGCTGCCGTAGTCGTCCAGAGCAAACAGACCGGAAAATCCGGGGATGTTTCTCTTGGCTTTTGTGGCTGCGGGGTCCAGCTCCTCGCTCTCTGTGATCTCCACAACAAAGCGGGAGAGCAGGTTTGGGTAGCGAGCGGACAATTCCTCCATTTCAGCTGGCTTTAAGACCTCGCTTGCAATGGAGTTGACAAACAACAGCGCGTCCGGCGCCACCAGCTTGCGCTCCAGAAGGGACTGGTAGCAGGCGGCGGTGTGAAACCAGGTGATGCGTTCGATTTCCTGATACCGGCCCTCGGCCTTTGCCAGCTTCAAAACGGCGTCAGGCGAGTGCAGAGTGGGCAAAGAGGGGCGCATCAGGGCTTCGTAGGCCCGGACGTCGCCGGTAAGGGCGTCCACAATAGGCTGGAAGTGATAGGTGAGGCATTCCTCTGCCAGCAGACGCTGCAATTCCGCCCGACTTTGAGAGAGAAACAGCTCCCGGTTGTAAATTCCCAGATCGAATTCGCCCAGCCGTCCTTTTTCTGCCTGCTTGATGCGGTACATGGCAAAGTCTGCGAATTTCATCAGCTCGCGGAAGGAGCGGCTGTCTTCGGGATACCACGCCACGCCGCCGGAGGCCTGAATCGAGGTGGATGCGCCGCTGGGCAAGGTAAAGATGCTCTCACGAATAAAATCGGAGAAGTGGTCCAGTGCCTGACGCAGCTCATCCCGGGAGGAGTAGCCAAAGAAGAACAGGAAGAATTCGTCTCCGGAGACGCGGGCGCAAAGCGTTTCGAGGGGGACGCCTCCGGAAAAGCACTGCGCTGCCTGACGGATGTATTGGTCGCCCCAGTCATGGCCGAAGCGGTCGTTCGTGTGCTTGAGATTATCCAGATCCAGCATGACCAGCGCGGCGTGCCCAAGAGCGTCCGGCGCTTCAAAAAGAGCCTCGGCTTTGCGGTAAAACGCCCGGCGATTCAAGAGGCCGGTCAGCAGATCGTAGTCCCGGTCATGTTCAATCCGCAGCTTTTCCAGCGTGGCGGTGGTCACATCCTCCGCAAGACCAATGCGTCGCTCCTCGGTGTGTGAAATGTCCACACGCACATAGCGCACCCCGCCGTTGGGCAGCGGAACTTCAAAGAGTTTACTGCCGTCGGCGCTTTCGGTGACGGTGAGGGTGGTATTTAGATACATCGTGAGCTCTCGAAAACGCTCCGGCGTCATGACTTCGCCGAGTTCCAGCGTCACGCCCAGCATGGGAAAGAGATTTTCGGTGACAAAAACGCTGTCGCTCCGCAGCTCAAACCCGCCAATTTCAGTGCTGGCCATCTCCATGATGCGTAAAAAGCGGGTGGAGGCAGAGACGACATCCCGACTCAAATCAGTGATGGCGCCTGCAAAATGATCGATTTCGGAAATGCCGGTGGTGGACAACTGGGGGATGCCGCCCTTGGAGCGCTGCGCCTCGCCCACCTCACCGGACAAGCGGCGAATGGGGTTCGAGAGCTTGCGACCGATGAGGATGCTGCCGATCATACCCGCAGCCAGATTCAATAGGAGTGCGATCGCGAGAAGCAGGGTGAACTGTCTGGAAAAGGCGTAGAGGTCGTCGTTGGCGACCGTGCCGGTCAAATACCAGCGCTGACTTTCAAAAGGGGCGTTTCGACTATATAGCGTCAATTGCTTGACTGCGGCAAAATAGGGACGCTCATTTTCTTGCAGCGTGTAGCCGCCGCCGGCTGGGGTCAGATCCATCGTCTGCCCTGCCATATTGGGAAGGGAGGAGCCGCTGGACAGCAGAGGGGTGAGCGAGAGACTGCCATCCGCACGTTCCTGCCCGGTGGCCAGCACATAAGAACCTTGATGCCGGTCAAAGAGCTCCTCGCTGGGCAGCATGGTGCGTAAATAGTCCGTCAGGACATCCACGCCCAGAACGCCATAAATCGTGCCGTCATCTAAAATGAGGGGGATGGAGTAGGCAACGGAGGAAAGCGGGCTTCCGCGCATGGTGATGGGACTTGGGGTCCAATAGCCGTAATCCGTCGGGTCCTCCACATGCCCTGCCATATAAGCGGCTTGAAAGGGCTCAAAGAGGAAATCAAACGCGTCCGCGCCCTCGTAAGTGCCAAACGTAAAAAGCGGCTGCCAGTTGGTGTCCGTGGAGATGGAGAGCGCGTTTACAACGGAGATGGGCGCCCGCTCCAGCAGCAGATCCGCCTCCCGGGACGAGGGAGAGGAAGCGGGGTCCAAGTCACGGATGTAGAGGCCGCTGCGCCGGGGCGATTGGGTGCCTTGCCAGTCGGAGGAGAGATCCTCCGTGTTGAAGATCACAAAAATGCCGGAGACTTTTTTGGCGTACAGTGTGGAGATCAGATCGTCTGTGACATCCAGCAGAAGGGGGGCGCTGGCGGCGGAGCTGGTGGAAAGCGTCTCCAGTGAAAGAGTCCCGTTATCCAGCAGTGCCTGAGCTTTTTTGTTGATGGTCTGCGCCAAAAGCGAAAGATCGGACCAGTTGTCCACCATAGAAGTTTCCAGATAGCTGGCGCGATTTTGCACCTGTTCACTTAAAATATCCTCTGCGTTGCGGTTGAGCCGACGCAACGTGCCGCTAAACTGTAAAACAGCGGCGAGCAGCAGAGTTTCGACCAGCAGCAAAATCAAAAGCGGCAGCAAAATGGTGCGGAATATGGACCGCCCGGAGCGGTCATGAAATTGCGGCATGCAGGAATCCTCCTTTTGCGATTCAAAGGGACGTCAGCCAACCAGCGATTCCAGTTGAGTGCGCGTGTTTTGATACCATGCGTCAAAGGCGTCGTCAGAGACAAAGGGCGCTGTGGCCTCTTCCAGAGAAGCGCCTGCGGCTAATTGCCGGGATACGATGTCGCGATCGGCCTTGGCCTGCTCTTCCAGAGCGGCTTTCAAAACGTCGCGGGCCTGCGTGGCATTCGCAAAGACGGAGGGCGTGTAGAGCGTGTTTTTGTGTACGGTGTCCAGAGCTACGGAGAGGACGCGCTCCATGACGGGCGTGAGATCATCGCTGTGGGCGCGGATCGTCTCCAAATCGTTGGCCTGTTTGGTCACAGGCAGATAGCCCGAGCCGATGCAAAACCGGATGTCCCGCTCGTCTTGTGAAAACCATTTGAGGAATTCCACGCAGGCGCGGACCTTGGCGTCGTCTCCTGTGGTAACCACCATTCCGGCGCCCTGCTGTACGGCGTAAGGCTGTGCGTCCTTAAATTGGGGGCAGGGGAACGCCAGCATTTCAATGGGATGGCTTTCCGTGTCGCTGAGCACGACCTCGCGGGGGAAGAAGGTGGAACCGGAGGAAGAGCCGACAAATGCCAGCACGTTTCCGGTTTTTACATCGTCGCTGCGAAATCGACCGGAGGCGGCAAAGTATCCCTTGACAAACGGCACGTAGTAATTGTCCCAAATCTTGTGCACGACGCTGCGATCAAATTGCAGACTTACCGTTCCGTTTTGAACAGGGAACAGCTCCGTGCCCAATTGAATGGCGCTGATGAGAAAGTAGTTGGACAGCGCGTCCCGCCCAAAAAAGGCCTTGCCGTCATTGGGCGCAGGGGTGCGACTGTCGGTCCATTCATAGTAAGCTTGCGCGGTGGCGGTGATCCCCTCGATGGTTGAAAGCGTATCAAGGGAGGCACCAGTCGCGTCCGCAAAGACATCCCAGTCGGTTTTGTTTAAAAGGAGAAGCTCCGTAGATTTTGCGATTGGGAAAATTTTAACGATGTCTCCGGAAAACTGACCCTCGCGGATGTAGCTTTCCACAAAGGCGTCCAGATCCGCGTCGGTGAGGTAGGGGCGCAGATCTGCCACCAGCCCCATCTGGTCCAATTGATAGGCGGTGTCGGGATAGGCGGCAAAAATATTGGGCACTTCATTCGCGCCCACTTTGCCTGCGGCTGCTGCGAGAACGTTGGCGGTGAGATCGCCCACAGAGCCCTGACTGCTGCTTTCCACAAAAATGCCCAGCTCCTTGCCGGTGGTTGCATTGAATTCGTCCACCAAGTCGTTGAACGCGGTGAGCTGTGCGCCGTTATAATAGGTCCAAATAGAGAGACGGATCTGCTGGCCGGAACCTGTCGATCTGGCGCGATTTGAGGGGGTGGCGCCGCATCCGGTCAGCAAAATCATGGCAAAAAAGAGAGATAAAAGGCGTGTTCTGAGTTGTTTCATAAACGGATTTTTCTCCTTAAAATCAACATGTTTTGTAATTTTTTCAAAGCTGGAAATATTTTCATTATATCATAAGACAAAAATATGGCAAGGCCGGATTGTGTTTTCCTCCAAAAAAAGCAAAAAAAGAGAGGGGAGAACCTGACAAAACAACGGCGTTTTCGCGAAAAAAAGAGATGAGACAGTTTCGCTGTCTGAACCTGTAAAATGAAAGTAGACACCCCAAAAGGTGTCTACTTTCATTTTTTA
>CAZKMN010000140.1:0-4737 GCA_964553905.1 uncultured Oscillibacter sp. | reverse complement strand
CGTTCCTCCGTCAAATATAGCGTTTCAGCACAATGGATGTGCGCCCTTTTCGGGTCACGCCGCCCACGGTGCTCAGTTCAAATTTTCCATATCCACGGGCGGATACCGTGTCCCCCTCCGCGAGGAGCTTATCCGGCTTGGCGCATTCCCGCCAGTTTACCTGCACCTTGCCCCCCTCGATCAGTCCCGCCGCCTTTCCCCGGGCCATCTGAAACCCCGAGGACACAATGGCGTCCAATCGCAGGGAGGACACGGTGGTCCGGATCTCCTCACAGCGGACCTGTGGAATCCGAATCTCCTCCGGTTTGATGGCGGAGAGGCGCAGGTGGGCACGACCGGCGCTGTCCCAGCTCTGCAACAAAAATTCCGCCACGGAATCCAGCACCACCAGATCGGCGCTCTCCGGTCCCACCAGCAGATCGCCCACCTTCTCCCGCACGATTCCAAGCCCCATCAGGCTGCCCAGAAAGTCCCGATGCGTCAGTTGAAACTCCGGGCGATACGCCGCACGCAAAAAGCGCAGCGGACTTTCCGCATCAGCGGCGTCCAGCCAGTCCGGCAAAAACAGCACGACCACGCGCTCCGCGCCCTCAAAGCCACCAAAGGCCGTCCAGCGGTCCTCCGCCACCCCCATCACATGCAGAAGGTCCCGAACCCGGGCCTGCTGCTCGGGGCTTAAAAAATCGGTGCTGGTGGAGATGTTCCGATTTTGGGACTGCTCCAGACGATCCAACACCTTCGCCAGCAGCAGTCGTTCCTCGCCGGAGGCTCCCAGTCGGTCCAACAGTTTCGTCTTATCCATGGCGCAGCTCCTGTGTGGTCACCAACTGCGCGTATGCGCCGTTGTGGACCATCAGCTCTTCGTGGGAGCCCAGTTCCAGAATGCGTCCCTCTTCCACGACGGCAATGCGGTCGGCATTGCGAACCGTGGACAGGCGGTGGGCGATGATGATCGTCGTGCGGTCCTCCGCCAGCTTTTCAAAGGTCTTTTGGATGCGACTTTCCGTGACACTGTCCAGCGCCGAGGTCGCTTCGTCCAAAATCAGCACCGGCGGATTTTTCAGGAAAATCCGGGCAATGGAGATGCGCTGCTTCTGCCCGCCGGAGAGCAGCACGCCCCGCTCGCCCACATACGTGTTGAAGCCCTCCGGCATGGCAATAATGTCGTCGTAGATCTCCGCCAGCTTCGCGGCCCGGGCAACCTCTTCCTCCGTGGCGCCGGGTTTTCCGTAGCGGATGTTTTCCAAAATGCTGGCTGCAAACAAGAATACATCCTGCTGCACCACACCCACATTTTGCCGCAACGATTCCTGCGTTACGGTACGCACATCAATGCCATCGATGCAAATCGCGCCGTCCGTCACATCGTAAAAGCGGGGAATTAGTTGACATAATGTTGATTTTCCTCCGCCAGAGGGGCCTACCACCGCCAACGTCTCTCCTGCGCGGACATGCAGATCCACATCCCGCAGCACCGCCAGATCCTCCTGATAGGCAAAGCTCACATGATTCACATCGATGCACCCTTCCACTCTCGCAAGAGACTTTGCGGCAGGCGCATCCTGAAGCGCGGGCTCCTCCCGCATCAACTGGATAAAGCGGCCAAGGCCTGCCGCGCCGTTTGCAAACAGCTCGGCAAAATTGGAGAGCTTGCGGACTGGATTCACAAAGGTGGTAATATAGAGGCTGAACGTGATGAGATCCACCGTGTTCATGCGGCCCCGCATAATCAAAGCGCCGCCGGCCGCAATGACTGCCACAGAGAGGATGGTCAGGAAAAATTCCATGGTGGCGTTAAAGCGGCCCATGGCCTTGTGGAACTGCCGCTTGGATGTTTTAAAGCTGGAATTGGAGGATTCAAATTTTTGAAGCTCCGCCTGTTCGTTAGCAAAGGCCTTGGCTGTGCGAATGCCAGAGAGCCCGGACTCAATGTCGGCATTGATCGTGGCGGTTTTTTGCTTGACAAGGCGGGACGCCTCGCTCATGGAACGGCGGCAGCGCCAGACCACGAAAAAGAACACCGGCAAAATCGCGGCAATGACCAGCGCCAACCGCCACTGGATGGTGAACATCACCGCCAGAGCGCCCACGATCGTCACGCCGGAGATGAACACGTCCTCCGGTCCGTGGTGGGCCAGCTCGGTGATGTCGAAGAGATCCGCAGTCAGGCGGCTCATGAGCTGTCCGGTCCGGTTGCGGTCAAAATAGTCAAAGCTCAGCTCCTGCATATGGCGAAACAGATCCCGGCGGATGTCCGCCTCCACCAAAATGCCAAACGTATGGCCCCAATAGCAGATGACGTAAGTCAGCAGCGCCCGCAGCGCAAAGGCCACAAACACCACGCCCATCACGGCAAAGAAGGTGCCATAGGCAGTTTGGGGCAGCAGCACCGTCATGCACCAGCGGGAGACCGCCGGAAAGGCCAGATCGATCATGGAAATCAGCAGCGCACAGGTCATGTCCATGAAAAACAGTCTGCGGTGCGGTTTAAAATAGGAAAGAAAGATCCGCAGCGGGGAGCTCTCTTGAAATTCACGGGTGGTCATGGTAATCTCCTTATTTTCAGATATGGATTCAACTTAACATGATAGCACAAGTTCTCCCACGGCGCAATCAAAATCCCCGGATGCAACAGCATCCGGGGATTGCAGTCTTTTAAGAAACGCGGACGATGCAGGTGCGGCTCTGCCCATCCCAAGAAGCCGTGATGGTGGCATTTCCCTTGCCCACCGCCGTTACCGTTCCGTTCCCGGAAACGGTGGCTACGCCGGCGTCGGAGGTGGCCCACGTAACTGCGGTCGTGACGCCGGAGAGCGTGAGTTGCCAGCTCTCGCCCTTGGGAAGCGTGAAGTCCTCCCGGCTGAGCTTGTGCGCGCCGCCGGAGCCGTTATCGCCAGGCGTTGTTGCCGTTGTGCCTGCGGGCAGCTTGATCCGTACAATGCAGGTTGCCTGCTTGCTGCCGTCCGTCACCAGCACTTGCGTGGTGCCGGTGGAAATGGCGATCACCTTTCCGTTTTCATCCACGGAGGCGATCCCATCGTCCTCGCTGATCCAAGTGTAGTTGCCGCTGCCGCCGGAGACGGTGATGGTGTGCGTCTCCCCCGGATTCATCAGCGAAAAGTCCGTGGTGCTGATCGTCAATCCGGCAGGCAGCTTGGCGGCCTCCGCATAATCCAGTGCGTCGCCGGGCTTTTCAGTGGGCTGTTCCACCGTGGGGTCCTCGGGCATTTCTCCGCCTTGATCGATCGCAGGGTCCTCCCCCTCTGTGGTGGGTTCCTGTGGGATTACCGTCTCGCTGGAGGGTGTCTCCGAATCATTGCCCTTGAGCTTTTCCGCAATGCGATCACCGAAGAGGAGGTATACCAAAAGGCCCGCCATCAAAATAATGAGCACAATTAAAATGGGGCTGAGCCAGCTTGGCTGTCTGTTTCCGGTGGCACGTTTTCCCCCGCAGCTTCGCCCCGCCGAGCGACGGATATGCTCTCCTTGCTGTAAGGCCTCTTCCTCCTCGCAGAACGGACAATCCCGATAGGTGTCAGAATATTTTTCCCCGCATATGGGGCAGCGAATCATGGCCATGGCGGCCCTCCTCCCTGATGCGTTTTTTATACTTTACATAATATCGGCTTTCATCAGTGTCGTCAAGTCCGCACCGTCGAATTTTTAGGATTTTTCCGGATTCCTGTTGCTTTTCGCCACATTCACGTGTTCCGCACAACATGCCGGGCAGCAAGCAGCCCGCTTTTCCCGGGGAAGAAAAAACAGGCGGCGCGAATGCCCCAGTCTAATAAGGATGTTTTCGGTTTTTAAGATTTGCCGTAGGATTTCTGAAGTCCTACGGCTTTTTTTATGCCTTAAACCTTGCCTACGAAGTTGAAGTACACCTCAACCTCTTGTGTATAGTTTTTCTTCTTCCACGGCTCGGAGCGTTCATGCACCACAATTTTGTCAATAAATTCCCGTACGATTTCGGGTGTCAGCTCCCGAATATCGGTGTACCTATCCACAATAGCAAGAAAGCGGTCGGCATTCAGCAGTTTGTCTTGCTGGGTGCTGATTTCGTTATCCAGCAGGGCTGTCCGTGCGGAAAGCTCCTGCTTTTCAGCTTCATAGCCCTGTGTCAGCATTTGAAACTGCTCACCGGACAGATTTTCAAGGGTCAGTTCCTCAAAGGCTTTGCGGAACAGCTTATCCAAATCGGCAAGGCGTTTGTTTGCCCTGTCCAGTTCCTTAGATTTAGCGGATAAATCCTTTTTAAGCTGGCTTTGGTGCTTGTCCATAGCCCTTTGCAGAAATTGCTCCGTATGCTCTCTGGCGTCCTCTGTGACACGCTGAATTTCGCCCAGTACGATTTGATGCAGTGCCATCGCCTTGACGGTATGGGGTGTACAATCCTCTTTGTGACCGTGATAAGTACCGCAATGTTTATCTGCTCAATATGGTGGACGAAGCTGACCTCATGGCACTTATGGAAGATGCTCCCACCGAGCCGAAAGTTTGTGCCTGCAAGGATAAATGCGAAGTTGGTGCAGTGAGTGCCGATTGTCCTGTATGCAGTACCGACAAATCCAAATGCACAGGCAAAGTCGCAGAGCCGACAGAGCCTGTCGAGCCACAACCCGAAAAACCCAAAGGCAACCCGATGGGGATTATGGCACTTCTGCTTGTATTCGGTTTAGTGGGCGGCGGTGCGTTCTACTATTTCAAGGTGGTAAAAAACAAGGCAAAGCCACAGAG
>CAZKMN010000139.1:4469-4765 GCA_964553905.1 uncultured Oscillibacter sp. | reverse complement strand
TGGCTATGTGAGCACGATGTCGGACGAGCAGGGGAGGCCTACGGTGGCGGATCTGGTGCAAGACGCTGGCACTCGGCTCTATCCCATCGGACGGCTGGATTTGGATTCCGAAGGGCTGCTGCTGATGACCAACGATGGAGCGCTGACGCAGAGACTGCTGCACCCCAGCCATGAGGTTTCCAAAACCTATCACGTCTGGGTCTACGGCCCCGTAAATGGCGCGGTGGAAAAGCTGGCCGCCTTGCGGGATCTGCGGGGAGAGCCCATCCACCCGGCACAGGTTTCTCTCATTCGGC
>CAZKMN010000139.1:0-4459 GCA_964553905.1 uncultured Oscillibacter sp. | reverse complement strand
ACGAGGGAAAAAACCGGCAGATTCGGCGTATGTGCGCCCGCTGCGGTCTGAGCGTGAAGCGTCTGCGTCGGGAACGGGAGCACACCCTGGCGCTGGGAGAACTTCCGCTTGGCAAGTGGAGATACTTAACAGGTGCTGAAATTGAAAAGCTTAAGGAAGAATAGCATTTAAAATAGCCGCAAGAGCGGCTATTTTTATGCGCTTTTTGCAAGAGAATGAGAAAAACTTGCAAAATCAGTTTGAATCTCGGCTGATCTGTGGTACAATACCGCAGGAAACACCTGTGCTTTTATGCGCGCTTTGGCGCATAGCACGATATGGAGGGAACGCTTGTGGCAAAGAGTATTTTACATACGATTGAGAGCAGTATGGGGGGATTTTCCAAGGGACAAAAGCTGATTGCCGGATATATTCTCCAAAATTACGACAAAGCGGCATTCATGACGGCCTGCAAGCTGGGACATTTGGTGGGCGTCAGCGAATCCACAGTGGTGCGCTTTGCCTCGGAGCTTGGATATGACGGTTATCCCAGTATGCAGCGCGCCTTGCAGGAGATGATCCGCAGCCGTCTGACCTCCACGCAGCGCATCCAAGCTGCCGGAGACCTCTTTGACCGGCAGGATGTGCTGTCTGCCGTGGTGCAGTCTGATATGGACAAGCTGCGTCTCATGATGGGAGAGTCCGACCGGGGCGAATTTGACCGGGTACTGGATAAAATCATGGGCGCCCGTCACATTTACATTTTAGGGGTCCGGTCTTCTTCGTTTGTAGCGGGCTATCTGAATTTTTACATGCATCTGCTGTTTGAAAACGTGACGCTGGTCCAGTCCAACGCTGCCGGCGAAATTTTTGAGCAGCTTTTCCGCATCGGGCCGGAGGATGTGATGATTGCCATCAGCTTTCCCCGGTATTCCAAGGTGACGATGAACACCGTGAAGTTTGCACAGGATCGCGGAGCCAGCATCATTGCAGTCACGGACAATGAGCTCTCTCCCGTCTATCAAATGGCGGATGCGGCGCTTCTTGCGCCTTGTGAAATGATTTCCTTTGTGGATTCCATGGTTGCGCCGTTGTCTTTGATGAATGCGCTGGTCATTGCCATGGGATACCGGCTTGGAACAGACGTCTCCCGCACCTTTGCGGAGCTGGAGGATATTTGGAACGCCTATGGTGTGTTCGGAAAGATGGACGATGAATAAGAAAAAAATTGTGGTAATAGGCGGCGGTGCGGCGGGAATGATGGCCGCAATTACAGCCGCGGAGCAGGGAGCCGCCGTGACCTTGCTGGAGCCTAATGAGCGGCTGGGCAAAAAATTGAATATCACTGGAAAAGGCCGCTGCAATGTGACCAACAATGCAGGGGAGGAAATGCTTCTTGCAAATGTGCCACGCAACGGAAAATTTTTGTATAGCGTGTTTTCCAGATTTGACGGAAGAGACGCGATGGTATTTTTCGAGAAGCTGGGTGTGCCGCTGAAAACGGAACGGGGCAACCGCGTGTTTCCAACTTCTGATCGCTCCTTCGATATCAGCGCCGCGCTGGAACGGAAACTCAAGGCCCTTCGGGTGAATTTGACCCGGGACCGGGCGGTGGAGATCGGACTTTTGGACGGCGCTGTGACCGGCGTTCGCGGTGCGGCAGGAACTTATCCGGCCGATGCGGTCATTCTGGCAACCGGTGGCGTCTCCTACCCTGCAACCGGCTCTACCGGCGAGGGGCACCGCATGGCCGCTGCCATGGGGCATACCGTGACCCCGCTGCGGGGATCGCTGGTCCCGCTTTGCGAGCGGGGCAACCTCTGTGCACGGCTTCAGGGGTTGAGCCTACGCAATATCACGCTGAGCGTTTTTGAAAACAGCAAGAAGATCTATTCGGATTTTGGAGAGCTGCTTTTTACCCACTTTGGCGTCAGCGGACCGCTGGTTTTGTCTGCGTCCGCCCATATGCGGTATTTCGAGAAGAAGGCCTACCGGCTGGAGATCGATTTAAAACCGGCGCTGGAGGAAGCCGTGCTGGATAAGCGGCTGCTCACGGATTTTACCAAGTACCAAAACAGCGACTTTGACAATGCGCTGCATGATCTCCTGCCGCAAAAGCTGATCCCGGTGATCGTGGAGCTCTCCGGAATTGATCCCCACTGCAAGGTTCACGACATCACAAAAGAGCAGCGGCGCGCACTGTTGATGCTCCTCAAGCATTTTCCGCTGGAGATCGCCGGTCCGCGACCGGTGACGGACGCCATCGTCACATCCGGCGGCGTATCCGTGAAAGAAATTGACCCATCCACAATGGAATCAAAATCTGTAAAGGGATTATACTTCGCGGGAGAACTGATTGATGTGGATGCGTATACCGGCGGATTTAACCTGCAAATTGCATGGGCAACCGGCCGGGCGGCGGGATTGGCTGCCGCAGAGAACAAATGATGACAGGAGAGACATCCCCCATGAAAACCATTTCCATTGCCATTGACGGACCTTCCGGCGCAGGGAAGAGCACGCTTGCAAAAAGCGCTGCCGGACGGCTGGGATATTTGTATGTGGACACCGGCGCTATTTACCGGACCATCGGCTATTTTGCGCTGCAAACGGGCACGGACCCCAAAGACGAACAAGCGGTTAAGGCGCTGCTGGGAAAGCTGCATCTGGACCTGACATACGGGGCGGATGGCGTGCAAATGTGGCTGAACGGACAGGAGGTCACGGCACAAATCCGATTGCCGCAGGTTTCCCTTTATGCCTCGGCAGTTTCCGCGCACCCGCCGGTGCGGGACTATCTTCTGGAGATGCAGCGCCAGTTGGCGCGGGAAAATAGCGTCATTATGGACGGACGGGATATCGGGACCGTGGTACTGCCCAAGGCGGATGTGAAGGTGTTTCTCACGGCGTCGCCGGAGGCGCGGGCGCAGCGCCGTATGCTGGAATTGGAGCAGCGGGGAACGCCGGAGCCCTTTGAGCGGGTCCTTCGGGAGATCGAGCAGCGGGACTGGAACGACACCCACCGCGCCGCCGCACCTTTGCGGCAGGCGGAGGATGCTGTGGTGCTGGATACCACGGAGCTTGATTTTACACAGAGTGAGCAGGCGCTTTTAAAGCTGATCGAGGCTCGGATATGAACGGCTTTTTTGCATTTGTGTGGAGCGTCTTTGGACCGATTTTTCGCTTTTTCCATCCGGTGAAGATCGAGGGGCTGGAGCATCTGCCGCCTCACGGAGCGCTACTCTGCCCGAATCACTCCAGCAACTGGGACCCGGTCCTCATCACCGTCTGCCTGCCTCGGGATTATAACCTTCGCATCATGGCGAAGGATTCCCTGTTTCGAATCCCGGTGGTGAGCTGGGTTGTGCGAAAACTGGGCGCTTTTCCGGTTTCACGGGGAAATTCGGATATTAAAGCGATCAAAACTGCAATTTCCGTTATCAAAAACGGCGGAAACCTGATGATTTTCCCGGAGGGGAAACGGGTCAAGCAGGGAGAACAGGTGCAGGCCAAGGGTGGCGTAGCGGTCATCGGCATCCGCACAGGCGCCATTTTGGTACCGGTGTTCATGGAGCGCAAGCAGCCGCTGTTTCGCCCTATGCGGCTGATTATCGGGCAACCGTATACGCCGACCTATACCGGCCGGCACGGCACGGCAGAGGAGGTACAAGCCATCGCAGATGAAGTGTTGCGTCAGGCTTATGCGCTGGGAAAGGGGCAGAAAGAGGCATGAAAACCGTCCTTTTAGCGCAGAGCGCCGGTTTTTGTTACGGCGTGGAGCGTGCGGTGGAGCTGGCTAAAAAAACGGCGCGAGAGAGCGGCGGGTGCTGGATGCTGGGCGATTTGATCCACAATGCCCATGTGGTGGAAGAGCTCGCAAAGCTGGGCGTTTGCAAAACGGAGGACAGCGCTTCGCTCACGTCCAAGGATACGGTGGTCATTCGCTCTCACGGAGAGCTGCGCGGTGTGCTGGACGATTTGGAGCGCCGGGGCGTTTCCTGCGTGAATGCAACCTGTCCCAACGTCTGCCGCATTCAAAAGCTGGTGGCGAAGGCGGAGGAAGAGGGACGCCAACCGGTCATTATCGGGGAACCGCACCACCCGGAGGTGGTGGGCGTGGCCAGTTATTGCAAGCATCCCCTTGTTTTTGACGGGCCGGAAAGCGTGCAAAGCTGGCTGGAGGAAGATGCCGCCCATCGGACGATTCCGCTGACGGTGGTGGCACAGACGACCTGCATTCGTAAACTTTTTGAAAGTTCTTGGGAAATTCTAAAAAAAGAGTGTACAAACGTAAAAAAATTTGATACAATATGCAATGCTACGCATAAGCGCCAATCTGAAGCGGCTGAAATTGCCGATCAGGTGGACGTGATGGTCGTGGTGGGAGACCGTAAAAGCGCAAACACCAAACATCTGACAGAAATTTGCATGAGAAGATGCTCCCGTGTGATTCAGATCGAACATGCGGACGAGCTCTCGC
>CAZKMN010000138.1:0-4780 GCA_964553905.1 uncultured Oscillibacter sp. | reverse complement strand
GCACCGATGATGGCTCCTACGGTCAGAAGGGTCTCGTTACCGAGGCGCTGAAAGAACTCATCGACGCCGGCAATCAGTATGACGAGGTCTTTGCCATCGGCCCCATGATCATGATGAAATTTGTCTCCAAAACCACGGAGCCCTATGGCATCCCCACTACCGTCTCCATGAGCCCCATCATGATCGACGGCACGGGTATGTGCGGCGGCTGCCGACTGAGTGTGGGCGGCGAGATGAAATTTGCCTGCGTGGACGGCCCTGATTTTGACGGTCACAAGGTGGACTGGGATCTGGCGGTCAAGCGCAACCAGATGTACAAGGACTTCGAGATGCATAAGCATGAGGAGACTTGCAACCTGTTCAAGAAGGAGGCCGAATAACGATGGCGAATATGTCTTTGGTGAAAAATCCGATGCCTTCTCAGGAACCGGATGTCCGCAATAAGAACTTTAAAGAAGTCACACTTGGCTATACGCAGGAGCAGGCGCTGGACGAGGCGCAGCGCTGCCTGCACTGCAAGAATAAGCCCTGCATGACTGGCTGCCCGGTCATGGTCCATATTCCCGAGTTCATTGCCGAGGTGGCTAAGGGAAATTTTGAAGAGGCCTATCAGATCATCAGCGCCACGTCCGCTCTGCCCGCCGTGTGCGGTCGTGTCTGCCCGCAGGAGAGCCAGTGCGAGATGTACTGCGTCCGGGGCAAAAAGGGCGAGAGCGTAGCCATCGGCCGGTTGGAGCGTTTTGTGGCCGACTGGCACAATGCCCACGCTTCCGCTGCCGCGGAAAAGCCTGTGTCCAACGGACATAAGGTCGCCGTGGTGGGCTCCGGCCCCTCCGGCCTCACCTGTGCGGGCGACTTGGCCCGCAAGGGATATGAGGTCACCGTGTTTGAGGCGCTGCACCTCGCCGGCGGCGTGCTGGTTTACGGCATCCCCGAGTTCCGTCTGCCCAAGTCCATCGTCCAAAAGGAAGTGGACGGACTCAAGGCTTTGGGCGTGACCATCGCCACGGATACCGTCATCGGACGTACGCTCTCTGTGGATGAGCTGCTGACGGAACAGGGCTTTGAAGCCGTGTTCATCGGCTCCGGCGCAGGACTGCCCATGTTCATGGATATTCCCGGCGTGAACTATCGCGGCGTGTATTCCGCCAACGAGTTTTTGACCCGCATCAACCTCATGAAGGCATACCTGCCTGATTCCGATACCCCGATCCAGCGCCCGAAGAAGGTCGCCGTGGTGGGCGGCGGCAACGTGGCAATGGATGCCGCCCGTTGCGCCAAGCGCTTGGGCGCGGAGGTGTACGTAGTCTATCGCCGTGGTATGGAGGAGCTCCCCGCCCGTCGGGAAGAGGTGGAGCACGCCGAGGAAGAGGGCGTGATTTTCAAGACCCTGCATAACCCGGTGGCCATTCTGGCAGACGAAAACGACGATGTCAGCAAGATCCGCTGCATCCGCATGGAGCTGGGTGAGCCGGATGCCTCCGGTCGCCGCCGCCCTGTGGAGATTCCGGGCAGCGAGTTTGAGCTGGATGTGGATTGCGTCATCATGGCGCTGGGCACCAGCCCCAATCCCCTCATCAAGTCCACGACAGAGGGCTTGGAGATCAATCGCAAGGGTGGTATCGTGGTCAACGAAGAGGGCCTGACCTCCCGCGAGAGCGTCTATGCCGGCGGAGACGCCGTCACCGGCGCGGCTACCGTCATTCTGGCAATGGGCGCGGGAAAGACCGCTGCCAAGGCCATTGACGAGCAGTTGAGCAAATAAGTCGTTCCTCAGCGGAGCTGAGCGCAAAAGCGCTTGGCTCCGCTGTGCTTTTTGGGCCGGGACAAAGCCGAAGCGGGGGGATTTTTCTTGCAATGCAGCGGGTTTCCTGTTATAGTATATAAGTTAAAATAGTAGGATTATGCCATCGCACGGAGGTGAGCGCGTTGTATTTGCGGGCATTGGAGATTCAGGGCTTCAAGTCCTTTCCGGATAAGACAGTTTTGAATTTTGGCGAGGATATCACCGCGATCGTTGGGCCAAACGGTTCGGGAAAGTCCAATATTTCGGACGCCATCCGCTGGGTCATGGGCGAACAGAGCGCCAAGGATCTGCGAGGCGCCAAAATGGAGGACGTCATTTTCGGCGGTACGGAAAAGCGAGGACAGGTGGGCTTCGCGCAGGTGACGCTGGTCATTGACAATACCGAGCATATTTTCCCCACGATGGAGGAAACCGAGGTGGCGGTCACGCGCCGGTACTACCGCAGCGGGGATTCGGAATACTATATCAACCGCCAGTCTGTCCGCCTGCGGGACGTTGGCGAGCTGTTCATGGATACGGGCATGGGCAAGGAGGGCTATTCCATCATCGGGCAGGGCAAGATCGACGAGATCCTGTCGGCGAAAAGCGGCGAGCGGCGTGAGATTTTTGAAGAGGCCGCCGGAATCTCCAAGTTCCGCCATCGCAAGGAGGACGCGGAGAGGAAGCTGGATCGCACGGGGGAAAATCTGGTGCGGATCAACGATAAGATCGCGGAGCTGGAGCTGCAAGTGGAGCCTTTGCGCTTGCAGGCGGAAACGGCAAAAAAATATTTGCTGCTGCGCGATGAGCTGCGTCTGCTGGAAATTTCCGTATGGCTGGAAAATCTGGACGCTTTGAAGGCAGGAGCGCGGAAGCTGGAGTCCGATTTCCGCGCTGCCGAGGCGGAGCGGGACGAGGCTCGCGCCCAGCTGGACGCGCTCTACGCTGAGGGAGAGCAGTATGGTCAGCGGATGCAGGAGAAGGATATGGAAGCGGAGCGCCTTCGCTCAGAAGCTGCGGAGATCGAGCGTCAGGCGCAGGAGGAGACGGGCGCCGTGGCTGTGCTGGAAAGCGGCATTGCCCATCATCGGGAGACGATCGACCGGGTGCTGACGGATCTTTCGGAGCAGGAGCGCCGCACCGGCGGGCTGGAAGAGCAGGCGCTGGAGCAGGAGCGCTGCATCGCCAAGATCGACGAGGAAGCACGCGCCTTGAACGAAGTGCTGGATCAGGCGCTGGAAACTGCACAAAAAGCCGCCGCAGAAGTCGGCGGCGCCCAGTCCCAGGCGGAGGCTTTGCGTGGCCGGGAGGCCATGGCGGTGGCTGCTGCGGCAGACGCCCGTGCGGAGCTTGCCGCCCTGAGCGCAGAAAAGGACCAGATTTCCGATCGCTGCACCGCGGTGGAGAGCGAGCGGACCACGCTGGGAGAAAAACTTGCAGAAGCGGAAAAAGCCGCCAAGGGCAATCGCCGTGCGCTGGAGGATGCCCAAGACGAAGCGCTTTCTGTGGGAAATATCATTGCGGGCCATACGCTGCGGATGGAGGAGCGGAGGAAAAAAGCCGCCGCTGCCGCCGAAAAGCGGATGCAGCTTACGATGGATGCCGGGGCGCTGGAAAATCGCATCCGGCTTCTGAGCGAGATGGAGCGAGAGTACGAGGGCTTTTCCAAGGCCGTCCGTCTGGTCTGTCAGGCCAAGGAGGGGCTTCACGGGGTTCATGGGCCGGTGGCCAGCCTCATCAAAACGGACGAGCGGTATACCGTGGCCATTGAGATCGCGTTGGGCGGTGGGCTGCAAAACATTGTGGTGGACCGGGAAGAGGACGCCAAGGCTGCGATCGGCTACCTGAAAAAGCGGGACGGCGGACGGGCCACCTTCCTGCCGCTGCACACCATTCGGGGCGATGAGCTGCGAGAGCGCGGCGTTTCCGAAACCCTTGGCTTTGTGGGGATTGCCTCCCAACTGGTGCGGTATGATCCCCAGTATCGTGGGATCTTTCAAAATCTGTTGGGGCGCACGGTGGTGGTGGAGGACTTGGACTGTGGCATCGCCATGGCCCGCGCTTACCATCATGCATTTCGCATTGTCACGCTGGACGGACAGGTCATCAACCGCGGCGGTTCCATGACCGGCGGCAGCGTCAGCAACCGTTCCGGCGTTTTGAGCCGGTCTTCCGAGCTGGAAAAGCTCAGGGGCCGTTCCGGAGCGCTGCATGACGCGCTGGAGGAGGCCCGCCGCGAAGAGGAGAACGCCCAGCGGGAGCTGACGGCTGCCCAATATGAATTGGAGACGGCGGAAAGCCAGCGCCGCAAAGCCGAGGACGAGGTGCTGCGGCTGGAGGGTGAAAAGCGCCACTTTGAAATTCTTCTGCAAAGTCTGCGGGAGAATCTGGAGGCGCTTGTCGGGGAGCAGCAGAGCCTGAAAGACCGACTGGAGGAAAACACCCGCCGTTGGGAAACGGCGGATGCATTGGCGGCGGAACAGGAACGCCTGAGCGCCCAAATTCGGGCGGAGGCGGAGACGGTCCTCTCCGGACAGTCCAAGCTGCAAGAGCGCTCCGGAGCGCTGGCTGAGGAGATCAGCGGGACAAAGTCCCGTCTGGCAGCCTTGACCGCGCAGCGTCAGTCCACGGCGGATCGTGCCGCCGACCTGCGCCGTCTGGCCCAGAGCCTGAGCGGGGACCGGACCCAAAAAGAGCAGGCTGTGGAGGACTGTCGGCAAAAAATTGCCGCGGCGGAGGACGAGATTCGCGGGCATCAGGCCTGCGCCGCCGCGCTGGGTGAAAAGACCCGGGCCGCGCAGGAGCGTCTCACGGTGCTGAATCAGGAAAAAATTGCGCTGGAGGCGGAGCGCACGGCTAAAAACCGGGCCGGGCAGGAGATGAACGAGACGCTTTTGAATCTGGAGCGCGCCGCATCCCGTCTGGAACAAAAGATCGCCACCTCCGCCATGGAGGAAAAGCAAATTCTCGACCGGCTGTGGGAGCGGTACGAGC
>CAZKMN010000137.1:0-4801 GCA_964553905.1 uncultured Oscillibacter sp. | reverse complement strand
CGGTGATTCCGGCGGCGGCATTCTCAACGGCAGCCTTGCCGGACATATAGGATTCCTCAATATCGGTCTCGGAGGCCAGATGTGCGCCGCAGCGCTGCAAGAGGCTCAGCTCGATACCACGGACCTTAGCGCCGGTCTTTTCCTTCACAATGGCAGCCAGCGTTGCGGCGAGACCGCCAAGCTGAGCATGTCCAAAACCATCGGTGGCAGAAGTTTTTGCCTCGGAGACAAAGGACCCATCGGGATAGTGGATGCCCTCGGAAACGGCCACCATGCAGTTGCCCTTTTCCCGGTAAATGCGCTCCACATCTTTCAGGAACTGTTCCATATCAAAGTCTACCTCAGGCAGATAGACCAGATCGGGACCTGCGCCGTAGGCGGTTGCCAAAGCGGCGGAAGCAGCCAGCCAGCCGGCGTGGCGGCCCATGATCTCAATGATGCACACCATGCCGGTATCATAGACGCGAGCGTCCTGATAAACTTCCATGCAACTGGTGGCAATATATTTTGCCGCAGAGGGGAAACCGGGGCAGTGGTCCGTGCCGAAAAGGTCGTTGTCAATGGTCTTGGGAACACCCATGACGCGGCACTCATAGCCGACCTTCTGCATGTATTTGGAGATCTTGTTGCAGGTATCCATGGAGTCGTTGCCGCCATTATAGAAGAAATAGCGGACGTCATACTTTTTGAAGATCTCCAAAATGCGCTTATAGTCCGTATCATCCACATCCGGATCTGCAATTTTATAACGGCAGGAGCCCAGTGCGGAAGAGGGGGTATACTTCAGCAATTCCAGCTCAGCGGGATCTTCCTGTCCCATATCAAACAGGCGGTCGTTCAAAACGCCCTTGATGCCGTGTTCCGCGCCCAGTACGCGCGTAATGCAGGGATTTTTCAGCGCGGTGTCGATCACACCGTATACGCTGGCGTTGATAACAGAAGTGGGGCCGCCGGACTGGCCGACGATGCATGCGCCTTTCAGTTCACTCATGAGAGAAGCCTCCTTAGAAATTATTATCTTCATCATATCATTCAAAAAATGAATTGTAAATACCTTGCATTTTAAATTTTGTGTGATATTATTATGTAAGAAAATCGTTTTCGTCCTTTTGAATGGTTGAAATTGACAATCCGTTAACGAACCCCACTTACGGGTGCGTTTCAGGCCGTTTTGAAGGACGGGACAATCAAAAATTATAGGAGATGATCGTATGCCACTGGTTACTTCTACCGAAATGTTTAAGAAGGCTTATAACGGCGGTTATGCCGTCGGCGCCTTCAACGTCAACAACATGGAAATTGTTCAGGGAATCACTGAGGCTGCAAAGGATCTGGAGGCTCCGCTGATCCTTCAGGTTTCCAAGGGCGCTCGCGCCTATGCAAACCATACCTATCTCATGAAGCTGGTTGAGGCCGCTGTTATTGAGACTGGCTTGCCCATCTGCCTGCATCTGGACCACGGCGACAGCTTTGAAACCTGCAAGAGCTGCATCGATGGCGGCTTTACCTCCGTCATGATCGACGCCAGCAGCAAGCCTCTGGCTGAAAACATCGAGCTGACCAAAAAGGTGGTCGCCTATGCTCACGATCACGGCGTGGTCGTGGAAGCGGAGCTGGGCACTCTGGCCGGCATCGAGGACGACGTGAAGGTCTCTGCTGAGGAATCCTCCTATACCCATCCCGATGAGGTTGAGGAATTTGTGACCAAGAGCGGCTGCGACTCTCTGGCAATTGCCATCGGCACCAGCCATGGCGCCTTTAAGTTCAAGCCCGGCACGAAGCCTCAGCTCCGTTTTGACGTGCTGGAGGAAGTGTCCAAGCGTCTGCCCGGATTCCCCATCGTTCTGCATGGTTCTTCCTCTGTGCCTCAGGACTTTGTTGAGAAGATCAACAAGTACGGCGGAAATATGCCCGGTGCTGTTGGCGTGCCGGAAGATCAGCTCCGCAAGGCTGCATCCATGTCCGTGTGCAAGATCAACATCGACTCCGATCTGCGGCTGGCTATGACTGCAAGCATTCGCGAATACATGGCTCAGCATCCCGATCATTTTGACCCCCGCCAGTATCTGAAGCCCGCTCGTCAGGCAATCAAGGATATGGTGGCACACAAGATCGTAGATGTTTTGGGCTGCGACCACAAGGCATTCTAAAATCTGCTTCCTTAAAAGCGGAGACGCAAATGCGTCTCCGCTTTTTTATCGGGTTTCTTGGGCTAATCATGAAAGTGTTCAAATTTTATTCACCAATTTTGCCCATATTCTGCTAGTATAATTGCTATTTTAAAGAAGCGGGGGATTTCTATGAAAAAATTGACAGCATGGCTGACAATGGTAGCTTTGGCCTGCTCGCTGACGGCTTTCCCGGTACGTGCAGCCTATGCGGATATTCCAAACGGTTCGCCGCTGAGGACGGAAGTTGAAAAGGCGGTAAAGTATGGCCTGATGAATGGTTACAGCGATACGGATTTTGGATATTCCGCCGTAATTACTCGCGCTCAGTTTGCCGCGGTTTTGGTTCGGATGGCGGGTTGGTATGCAGAATCCCCGGCATCTCCCTCTTTTTCGGATGTGCCGGCATCCCATTATTGGTATGCTGCCATTGAAACCGCAGCAGCGCATGATGTGGTGGACGGCGGCGGTGCGTTCCGACCTGCGGATGCGATCACGCGGGGAGAAATGGCAGAGATGTTGGTGCGGGCGGTTGGTTTAAAGTCCTCTGCTGCACTTGCTGAAAAGTATAATACCTTGCCATTTGAGGACGTTACAAAAAACCGTGGCGCAATCTCGGTAGCCTATGCAATCGGCATGACAAAGGGGACCTCGGAGACGAAATTCTCGCCCAATCAAACTGCCACGCGGGCGCAGGCCGCCGCGATGCTGGTGCGAATCTATGAAAAACTGCATCAGGATTTACAATGGGTCCATGGATTTTATGCAATCTCTTCTCACAGTCAATTGAATTTAGACAAAAAAATGGACGCTGTCAGCGCCGGATGGAGCCGAATGGTGTGGAACGGAACTACCCCACAGTTGAGGACGACCAGCGCGGATGGCAATGAGTTCTTTGTGCCGTCCGGCTATCAGGAAGTGGTAACAGCGCTGGATAATGAGAATGTGCCGCTGCATTTGAATGTATTTATGGATACCAGCAGTGGGGTGGCTGCGCTTTTGAATTCCAAGACGGCCCGGACCGCAGCAATAGATTTGATTTTACAGGAGCTGACGGTTTCGTATCAGACGATTGGGAAAAATCCATATAGTGGTGTTACCATTGATTTTGAGGGATTGCGCGCAGGAGAAAAAGAATCGTTTACGCTATTCATGAAAGAGCTGGCAGATCAAGTCCACGCTCTTGGAAAACAGCTCTACGCCTGCGTTTCGCCCGTATTGCCCACGGGCAGCTATTACGATGGCTATGATTACGGCGAGCTTGGCGCTCTGGCAGACAAGATTATTTTGATGGCATATGACTATAACAGCAGAAATCTGGACGCCTACGTGGGGACAGACTATTATAAAACCGCCGCGCAGTCGCCAATGGATCAGGTCTACTTCGCTTTGGAGAAATTGACTTCCGAGTTGGAGGATCCCTCCAAGGCGGTGCTGGGGTTCAGCAGTAAAAATGTTGCATGGAAAATCGATCAGAACGGAAAACTGCTCTCCGGCACGCCGGTTTATCCCTCTTCCGAAACGTTGCATAGCCGTCTCTTGCAGGCAGATACAGAAACCGGCTGGTCGGAAACCTATCAAACAAGCTATGCCATTTATAAAACGGAGCAAGGCGAACGCTATTTTGTGTGGTATGATGATGCGAATAGCGTGCAGGCAAAGTTGAATATGGCCAAACTTCTGAATGTCACTGGCGTTTCTCTCTGGAGACTTGGAACCTTGCCTGATTATGCGGATTTCAATTGGAATCCAATTTTACATTCGTGACTTTTTGAAAAGAGTCCCCAGTGGCAGAGCCAATTGGCAATGCCACTGGGGATTTTGTCTATGCATCAAAGGATGGGTTTACATAATATACATTTTTCTCGTTCAATTTGTCTTTTGCCAATCGCAAACCTTCGCCGAAGCGCTGGAAGTGAACAATTTCTCTTGCCCGCAAAAATTTAATGACATCATTGACGTCGGGATCATCGGACAGCCTTAAAATGTTGTCGTAGGTGACGCGGGCCTTTTGCTCTGCTGCCAAATCCTCTGTCAGGTCGGCAATGAGATCGCCCTTTACCGCCATACTGGCAGCGCTCCACGGGAAACCGGAGGCCGCTGAAGGATAGACGCTTGCAGTGTGGTCGACAAAGTAGGCGTCATAGCCGGCTTCTTTTATCTGCTCTTCCGTGAGCGAGCGAGTCAACTGGTGAACAAGCGTTCCCACCATCTCCAAATGCCCCAATTCTTCTGTCCCTGTCGTGGATACTTCCTGCGCCCATGGCTTCGAAAGCATTGGGGGACAAGCGGTACGAGGTTCCAAGAAGGCTTATTTTGCGGCAGTGCCAATTTCCGGGCGGCTGTGCGGATTGGAGCTGGATTACAGCGTTCGGGGCTGGGACAGGCGGTATCGTGTGGATGTGCTGGCGGCGCTCCCGGTGGGAGGTGAAGGGCTGTGAAGGAGTTTGTGCAGCAGCTGCCACCGGGGGAGCTGACACCGTTTGAGGGACATCCGTTCCAAGTGCGGGAGGACGCAGCGTTCGAGGAGTTGACGGAGAGCGTCCGTTCCTATGGCATCCTGTCGCCGCTGCTGGCTCGTCCAAAAGGGGCGGGGTACGAGTTGGTCAGCGGACACCGCCGCCGTCTGGCGG
>CAZKMN010000136.1:277-4959 GCA_964553905.1 uncultured Oscillibacter sp. | reverse complement strand
TGTCGGTCATATCCATACGAATACTATTATAATCTGTCCCAGTTTAGCACAAAGCGAGGGCGAATACAACTGTAAAAAGAAACGCATCCACAGGATTTTCACAAGCTGTCCGCCGGAGTGATTCCATTCATTTTTCCCTCGTCTCCCTCTGGAATTTTTCTTTGACGCATGCTATACTGGTGCTGAAATACCTGCTGCTCGGCGGGATGCCGATTTGTATGAAGGAGTGATCTTGTATGAAAACGCTGCTCAAGGGCGGCTCTGTTGTCTCCGCTTCCGGCGTGAAACGGGCCGACGTACTGATCGACGGAGATAAAATTGCCCGGATCGCCAGAAACCTACCCGCAAACGCCGATGTGGTCACCGATGTGACGGGATGCCTGTTGTTTCCCGGCTTTATTGACGCCCACACCCATTTTGATCTGGATGTAGCAGGCACCACCACCGCCGACAACTTTTTCACGGGCAGTCGCGCCGCGCTGCGCGGCGGCACCACCACCGTTATCGACTTTGCCTGCCCCAACAAGGGGGAAACTCTCCGCCATGGGTTGGAGCTCTGGCATGAAAAGGCCGATGGAAAAGCCTTTTGTGACTATGGTTTCCATATGACCATCGACGATTGGAGCGAAGCGATCCGCGCCGAGCTGCCCGACATGTTTGCCGCCGGAATTTCCTCTTTCAAGATGTACATGACCTATCCCGCCATGATGATCGGTGACCGGGACATGTATTGGGCCTTGAAAGAGCTGCGGCGTCTGGGCGGCATCGTGGGCGTCCACTGTGAAAACGCCGGCGTGATCGATGGGATGATTTCCGAGCGCAAGGCCGCCGGAAAGCTGTCCCCCGGCTCCCATCCCGTCACCCGTCCTCCCTATCTGGAAGCAGAGGCCGTAAGTCGCCTTTTGCGGATCGCTCAGGCGGCGGACTGCCCGGTGGTCATCGTCCACCTGACGAATCACGAGGCGCTGCGAGAAGTGGAATCCGCCCGCAAACGCGGGCAGAACGTCTATGTGGAGACTTGTCCGCAATATTTGCTGTTGGATGAATCCCTGTATTTTGACCCCGATTTCTCCGCCGCCGCCCGCTATGTGTGCGCGCCCCCCCTGCGGGAAAAGGCGGAGCAGGACTATCTTTGGAAAGCTCTGCGCCGCGGAGAGATTCAAACCGTTTCCACGGACCACTGCTCCTTCACACTGGAGCAAAAGGAGATGGGGCGGGAGGATTTCACCAAAATCCCCGGCGGTCTTCCCGGCGTGGAAACCCGTGGCGAGCTGATCTACTCCTACGGCGTGGCCAAGCGACGCATCAACGCCGCCCAAATGTGCCGGGCTCTGTGCGAAAATCCAGCGCGGCTATATGGGCTCTTCCCCCGCAAGGGTATCCTGCGCCGGGGCAGCGACGCGGACATTGTGGTGTATGATCCCCGCAACAGTCACGTCATCCGGGCGGACGATTGTGTCGCCAACGTGGATTACAACCCCTATGAGGGCTTTGTCACCGCCGGAGGCATCCGTCAGGTTTGGCTGCGCGGGCAAAAAGCGGTGGAAAACGGACAGGTTTTGGTTCAGCAGCCTCAGGGCAAATATATGGCCCGCGGAAAAAACTCCCTATAACGAAAAAAGAAAGTCCGGTCGTTCCAAAAGAACGACCGGACTTGTTCATTTACAGCTTCAGCAGCACCCCAAATGCTGCGGCAGCGGCAATATAGCAAACAGGATGGAGCTTCCATGTGCGAATGGCTACAAACGCCCCGAGAAAAACAACCGCTTTCTTCCAGTCCAACAGATCGGTCAGCACGCCGGTTTTCTGGTAAAGCTCCACGTGGAGCATCGCCACTTTGACCACGCCCAGCCCTGCGGCCGCCACCAGTCCGGTGACAGCGGGGCGAAGGCCGTAAAACGCATCTGCCACCAGCTTGCTGCCCCGGAATTTTTCCAGTGACTTGCAAACCAGCACCACAATGACGATTGAGGGAAGGATCTCGCCCATGGTGGCAATCACGCCGCCCCAAAATCCAGCTACGTTGCACCCCACGTAAGTGGCCATATTAATTCCGATGGGGCCCGGCGTCGATTCGGAAATCCCAATCATATCCGTAATCAGCGATTGCGGATACCAGCCGGTGGACTCCGACAGTCTCTGCAAAAAGGGAATCGTGGCCATGCCGCCGCCGACCGCAAACAAGCCAATTTTTAGAAACTCCCAAAAAAGCTGCACATAGATCATTTGTCCTTTCCTCCCCGTGCAGCCCGATGGTCGGGCGTCTTTACACCCACGCCGATGAGCGCACAGGCAATCACCAGCAGGACAGGCGAAATTTTTGTCAGGACACTCAGGCCCAGCATCACAAGGCACAAAACAATGCCGATCCAATCCTTACAGCTCTTTTTCCACAAACCAATGACCGTATCAAAAATCAGAGCTGCCACGCAGACCGAAACCCCTGCCAGCGCACGCTGTACATACAGATTTTGCTGAAAACCGGCTAAAAAAAACGCAATGGCCGAAATAATGATAATGCAGGGCGACACGATGCCAAGCGCCGCTGCCACCGCCCCCGCCGTCTTACGGCGCTGATACCCAACGAACGCAGAGACATTGACGGCAATGATCCCGGGCAGTCCCTGACTCAGTGCGTAAGCGTCCAGAATCGTCTCCTCATCCAGCCACTTGTGTGTTTGAACGATTTCCCGCCGTAAAATAGGCAGCATGGCAAAACCGCCGCCAAAAGTAACCGCACCCATGCGGAAAAAGAGCAGATAAATTGTCAATAGATCACGGAGCATAGCCTGTCCTGCCTCCTGTTTTTCCCCGATTGAACCGTCATAAAGGAATCAGCTAATCATAACACAGGTTTTCCGTGTCCGCAATACTTCCATCCGGTCGGATCTTCGCCTCCATCTGACAGACACCCTTTCCCCTGCTTTGGAATATACTGTCCTAACCAGACTGAGAGGAGGCGTGCCGGAATTTGATTCCGGCTGACAATATGGAAAACAAAAATCATAACACTCCCGTCATTCCTCTGCCAAATCCCGGGGAGGGCGGACCGGTGTACGACGGGAACGGCAGCGGCGGCGTCCCCGTGATTCCCCTGCCGAACCCCGGTGAGGGCGGACCGGTCTATGATGGGAGCAACAACGGCGGCGTTCCTGTCATTCCCCTGCCAAACCCCGGTGAGGGCGGACCGGTCTATGACGGGAGCAACAACGGCGGCGTCCCTGTGATTCCCCTGCCAAACCCCGGAGAGGGTGGTCCGGTCTATGACGGGAGCGGCGGCGGCATTCCTGTCATTCCCCTGCCGAACCCCGGAGAGGGCGGACCCGTGTACAACGGCGGCGTGGTTCTCCCCATTTTCCCCCGCTCCTCCCGCGTGCGTTTTTTAAACGCCGCCTTTGGCTATCGCCCCTTCCGCGTGCTGGTAAACAACTCGCGTCTGGTAGGCTGGCTGAATTATGCATCGCTCTCTTCCTACAACCGCGTTCCTGTGGGATACCAGACCGTCACTGTCACCGGTTCCGACGGATATATCTACATTCAAAAAACGATGCCGTTCCAATTAAATGAGCGCAGTACCATTGCCATCATCAACACCGCAAGCGGACTGGATCTGCTGCAAATCAGTGACCTTTGCTGCACGCCCACGGACTATTCCTCCAACTTCCGCGTCAGCAATCTGGCTTACAACAGCGGCGCGCTGGATGTGCTGCTGGGAGACGGGCGCGTGGTGTATGCGGACGTGCGATACAAAGAAACCACCGCGTTCAAGCGCATCCGGCCCGGCACCTATCAGTTCTTCTTTGCCGAAACCAGCCTGACGCCCATGGCCTCTTGGCTGGATATTGAAACGCTGGACAGTGCATTTTTGGGCACGTATCCCTATCCAAACACTGTGGCCTCTCTCTATTTGACTGTGGTCCCCAATGTGAGCTATACCGTGTTTTTGCTGAGCAGCGGCACTTCGCCCAACGCCGTGCAAACGCTGGTGGCAGAAGATCGCTGAGCCCCGGAAAACCTCCCGAAACCCAAAAAAGGGACCGCCAACAGGCGGTCCCTTTTTTTATTTTGCCTCTTCTCGCGGTCCCGGTAAAAATTCCTGTCCTGCCTCCCGCATGGCAAGCTGTCCGGCAGAAAGCTCCGTCAGTCTGCCGGCAAATTGCTCTGCCTGCCCCGCCGGGAAAGCGGCATGCAGCAGAATCTCCGCGCCGTACTCCGCGTCCCGGACAGTGCCGTCGCAGGCCGTGATCTCCAGCTTCACCCGCTCCAGCAGCGCGTAGGGGCACGGCAAAACCCACAGCGTCCAAAGGCTCATTTTGGAAATGCCCGCCGCTGTCAGCGCGTCCTTTGCGCCCCTGGTATAGGCTCTCGTCAGTCCGCCCGCTCCCAGCAAAACACCGCCAAAATACCGCGTCACCACACAGCAGACGTTGGTAACCTCCTGACGCTGAAACACATTCAGCATAGGCTGCCCCGCCGTTCCCTGCGGTTCACCGTCATCGCTGTAACGCACAGCTCCGCTCTCTTGCACAAGATAACACCAGCAGTTGTGTCTCGCGTCATAAAACCGCTTTTTTGTCTTCTCGATGCGCTCTCGGGCCTCTTCCTCGCTCTCCACCCGCCAGAGATGGCTGAGAAAACGAGATCGTTTTTCCGTGAATTCGCTCTCGGCGTTTTCAAAGGGC
>CAZKMN010000136.1:0-267 GCA_964553905.1 uncultured Oscillibacter sp. | reverse complement strand
CCAGATACTCGCTCACGCCATGCCTCCTTCGTCTGTAAGTAAAAATAGGTCTGGCGCGTCTCCCCTACCTCTTCCACAAACTCCGTCTTGGAAAATTGGTAGCGAAAGCCGCACTTCGTCATGGCCCGGCAAGAGCGCCAGTTGCCCGCATAGTGTCCGCACCAGATGCGCTGATACCCAAGCTGTGTAAAGCCATATTCCAGTACAGCTTCCACCGCCTCCGGAACCAGACCCCGTCCCCAAAAGGCCGGATGCAGACCGTAGCCG
>CAZKMN010000135.1:0-4996 GCA_964553905.1 uncultured Oscillibacter sp. | reverse complement strand
CAGGTAAGCAATGGTCGTCTCGCACACTTCCTTGAGGTTGAAGCCGCAAAACTGAGAGGCCATGCCCACGGCGATGCCGCTGTTGGCGGAGACGAGAATGTTGGGAAAGGTGGTGGGCAGAAGCGTGGGCTCCTGCATGGTGTTATCGTAGTTGTCCGCAAAATCCACCGTGTCGCTGTCGATATCCCGGAACAGCTCGGCGCAGATGGCGGTGAGCTTGGCCTCGGTATAGCGGGGCGCTGCCCACGACATGTCTCGGGAATAGGATTTGCCGAAGTTGCCTTTGGAATCCACAAAGGGCGTCAGCAGCGCGCCGTAGCCCTTGGAAAGGCGCACCATCGTGTCGTAAATTGCGGCGTCTCCGTGGGGATTGAGGCGCATGGTCTGGCCCACGATATTGGCGGACTTGGTCCGCGCCCCCGTCAAAAGGCCCATTTTATACATTGTGTAGAGCAGCTTGCGGTGCGAGGGCTTGAAGCCGTCGATCTCCGGGATGGCCCGGGAGACGATCACGCTCATGGCGTAGGGCATATAGTTGGTCTCCAGCGTGTCGGTGATGGGTTGTTCCACCACCTGGGCGTGAAGGCCCAGCACATTGGGAAGATTGACCTTGGGTCCGCCCTGCTGGGGCAGCTTTTTCTTCGGCATAGATACAGTTTCCTTCTGTTCGTTGATTTTAAGTGGCGCTCAGGTGCGCTCAGGCGTCCTCAGATGCGCTCAGGTGCGCTCAGGCGATCTCTGGCACTTCGCCGTATGCGTCGGCGGGGATCACACGCTCGTTCTCCGCCGGGGCCGCGACAGCAGTCCGGTCCGTAACGGAGGTTTCCGCGGAATATTGCAGCGTCAAATTCAGTTGGTTTTTCAGCTTGAACAGCAGATGAAGCTCCACGTGTCGGGCCGAAACACGGCCGGAAGCGTCCACCAAAATGATGGTGTCATCATACTCGCTCTCCCGGTTTTGCGCCAGAATGCGGTAAGTTGCCTCGCCGCTGCGGGCGATTTTCAGCTCCGCGTCCAATTTTTCAAACTCGCTGGCCCACTGGGCGGCGTCCTCGCCGTACTCCTGCTCCAACTGCGCCTCATACTGGGAAAGATCGTAATGCAGCACGCTCCAGCCGCCATTTTCCGCAAAGCACCCATCGCCCAGATAGGTCGCCAGCTCCGCCGCGGCATCGGTCATGTTTTGATACAGCAGCACCGGGGTGGGCTGCGCCTCGTAAAAGTCGCCGTAGTCCTGCTTCACGGCTTGCAAATCGGCCTCATAGAGCATGGCTCCCACGGAGACGGCACCCGTCTGCCGCAGTTCCTCCGGCATCTCCACGGGCATGGAGATCCAGCTCTGGTCAGGGTAGCGCCCCTCGCTCAAAAGGGCTATGACAGGCATTTTTATGTACAGCATGCCCTCGTCGCCATCATAAATGACGTCCATCTTCAGATTTCGCGCGGCAGCGCGCATGGTGAGGAGCTCCGCAGGCGAGAACGTCTCCTCCGCCTGCGCCAGATCCAGCAGCGCAGAGAGGTTCATCCGCATGGTGAAATTCAACACGTTTCCGCTTTGCAGCAGTTCCAGCTTTCCTCCCAGATTGTAAGTTTTGTCCCCGTTGATGGAATCCAGCATCGTGAGCGCCGCGTCCATCCGCACCGCAGTTTGATAGTTTTTGTCAGCCGAGCGGGCCATGGACGTGAGCAGGCGGTTCACCGTTGCAAACGACGCATCCAGTTTTTTCGTCACGGCGGCGCTTTGCAGCAGCACAGCCGTTTCATAGTCCTTGTCCCACAGCACATCGCACTCCAGAGCCTGCCCCAAAAAACGCACGGGCAGGTAGCTGTGCCCGTTTTGATACAGGCAGGGCACGTCCATCTCCAGCTCCGTTTCCACGCCGGCAGCAGAGGTCAGATGCAAGACGGCGCTTCCGGGCCGGGCCTTGATCGTCTGCTTGCCCAGCGTGCAGATCAGCTCACCCGCCTCGGTGCGGACCGTGCCGCCAAACGCCTCCACCAGCGGTCCGCAAGGGGCCATGACCCGTCCGTTTTTCAGGATCGGCGCACCGCCGTTTGGAAACTTTACATACGTCCCGTCCAGCATCACGCCGATCTCGCCGGCCACGCCGCCAAGCTCCGCACGGGTGCGAGCCACCGTACGCGCCCGCTGCGTCTCGTTCCAACGGTTTTCAAGCCAGTCCTCCAGCATGCACGCGCGAAATGCCTCCTCATCCTCCAAAAGCCAGTCCTCCATGAACTCCTCTTTGGAAAGGTAGTAGCTCGACTGCCAGCACTCGCCGGACTCCCAATAGGCATTCGCGTCAAACGCGGCGATCTCGCCCGCCATGTCTTCCTCCCATTGGGCGCGCTCCTGACGCTCTTTCACCTCGGCGTCATAGGCGCTCCTGTCGCCGCCAAACCAGCTTTCGATGCACGCTTCCTCCGATTCATAGCCGTATTCCTCCCACAGCGGAAGGTCCGCCGCCGCCGCAGGAATCGTCAGCGCACAAATCAACAGTGCACTCAGCGCCAAAGACAGGATTCGTTTCATAGAAGTCCCTTCTTTCTTTTGTTTTGACAGGCTGCGCCCCTCTGGGTGAGCTTGTGATTTTCAGCAGCTTTTACGAGATGTCGGCCATCTCCAGATATTTGTAGCCGTGGTCCGCAATGTGGTCCTTTCTCCCTTGCAAGTTGTCCCCCAGCAGGAGATCAAAGCTGTCGCAGGTGCGCTTGGCATCCTCCGGCATCACCCGAATCAGGCGGCGGGTCTGGGGGTTCATCGTGGTGAGCCACATCATATCCGGGTCGTTTTCGCCCAGTCCCTTAGAACGGTCGATCTTGTACTTCTTTCCCTCAAGCTGCTGGACAATGTCCGCTTTTTCCTTGTCCGAATATGCAAACCAAGTCTTGTCGCCGCTGGTGATCTCAAACAGCGGCGTCTCGGCGATATAGACGTATCCCTCCCGGATGAGGGTGGGCGTGAGCCGATAGAGCATGGTCAAAATCAGCGTGCGGATCTGAAAGCCATCCACATCGCCATCGGTACAGATGACGACCTTGTTCCACCGGAGGTTCGCAAGGTCAAAGCTGGAAAGCTCCTTTTTCGCCTTGCCGTGCAGCTGCACGCCGCAGCCCAGCACCTTGACAAGGTCGGTGATGATCTCGCTTTTGAAAATGCGGGCGTAGTCGGCCTTCAGGCAGTTCAAAATCTTTCCGCGCACAGGCATGATGCCCTGATAGTCCGCGTCCCGGCTCAGCTTCACAGCGCCCAGAGCGGAATCGCCCTCCACGATGTAAATTTCCCGCTTGTCCGGGTCCTTGGACCGACAGTCCACAAATTTTTGCACGCGATTTGCAATGTCGATATTGCCCGAGAGCTTCTTTTTGATATTCAGCCGGGCCTTTTCCGCGCTTTCCCGGCTGCGCTTGTTGATGAGGATCTGCTCGCCGATCTTCTCCGCGTCAAAGGGATTTTCAATGAAATAGATCTCCAGATTGCTCCGCAAAAAGTCCGTCATGGCCTCCTGCACGAATTTATTCGTGATGGCCTTTTTCGTCTGGTTTTCATAGGACGTCCGGGTGGAGAAGTTGTTGCTCACCAGCACGATGCAGTCCTCGATATCCGCCCAAGTGATCTTGCTCTCGCTTTTTTGATACTTCCCCTGCTGGCGGAGATAGCCGTCGATGGCGGAGACGAAGGCGGACTTGGTGGCCTTTTCCGGGCTGCCGCCGTGCTCCAGCCAACTGGAGTTATGGTAATGTTCAATGACGTTCACTTTATTGGAAAAGCAGCACGCGGCGGAGAGCTTCACCTTGTATTCCGGCTTGTCCGCCCGGTCCCGGCCCTTTTTCTCTGCCTGCCAAAAAACTGGCGCGGTGAGCCCGCCCTCTCCGGCCAGCTCCGTCACATAGTCCACGATCCCGTTTTCATACAGGAATTCCGTCGTTTCAAAAGTCCCCGGCGCCGTCTCGCAGCGGAACCGGAACGTGATTCCGGCGTTCACCACCGCCTGCCGCTTGAGCACATCGGCAAAATACGCCTCGGGAATGGCGATGTCGGTAAACACGTCCAGATCGGGAAGCCAGCGGGTGCGCGTGCCGGTTTTTTTGCGGCTCAGGGGCTTTTTCCCCAGCTCGCCCACCAGCTCGCCCCGCTCAAAATGGAGCGTATATTCAAAGCCGTCCCGCCAGACGGTGACGTCCATATACCGGGAGGAATACTGGGTGGCGCAGGAGCCCAAACCGTTGAGCCCCAAGGAATATTCGTAGTTATCCCCGTCGGCATTGTCGTACTTGCCGCCGGCATACAGCTCGCAAAACACCAGCTCCCAGTTATAGCGCTGCTCCTTTTCGTTCCAGTCCACCGGGCAGCCCCGTCCGGCGTCCTCCACCTCCACGCTGCCATCGAGATACCGCGTGAGCGTGATGAGACTTCCGTGCCCCTCCCGGGACTCGTCAATGGAGTTGGAGAGGATTTCAAACACCGCGTGCTCGCAGCCCTCCAGCCCGTCCGAGCCGAAAATGACGCCGGGGCGTTTACGCACCCGGTCCGCGCCCTTCAGGGACGAAATACTCTCGTTGCCATACTCTTTTTTCTTCGTTGCCATCCAATGTCCTCCGATAAGGCGGAACCGCCCAAAAATCAATATATTGTATTGTAGCACACCCCAAGCCCCGGTTCAAGTGTCCGGCAAAAACCGCGCCGCTTCTCCCCATTTTGGCAGGATCACGCAGAAAATGTTCTCCCTTCCCAATCGCCATAATCGGTTCGTCACCTTCATAATCCATTCATATTTCAGGGTTCTCCACATTTTCCACATGGTTTTCCACACCGTTATGTCAACTCTTGAACCCCCAAAAAAGTGCACATTCCGGCCCGAATTTCCCTCGGGGCCGATTTCGCACCGCCGAAAGAAACCGGGACTTGACAAACTGGCAGAATCTGCTATTATGTGTACGTTAACAGAAATTATTTCCGGGAGGGATGCTTGTGCGGGCGACCATCAAAATGATT
>CAZKMN010000134.1:0-5015 GCA_964553905.1 uncultured Oscillibacter sp. | reverse complement strand
GATCTGGAAGAGACCGAAGAGGACAAGGAATAAGTCCCAAAAGCGCAATGAAAGCCGGACGCATTTGCGTCCGGCTTTTTCTTTTACCAAGGTCAGTCCGCAGTTTTTTTCTGCAAACTGTAAAGCCCGGCTCCGATGGCTGTGGCGAAGGTGGCGTTTTCCGGCACGATGTAGTGGATGCCGTAGAGGTGCTCGAAATTGTGAAAGTTTGGTTCTACCTGCGAAAGCGTTGTGACGGACCCGGTGAGAATGACCGTGTTGGTCCCGCAGCTCTGACAGGCAAGCACAGTCATGGTGCCGATGGCCTGTAACACCAGATTCACCGCGCCGGCAGCCAGATCGGCCGGTGTGGCGTCGTCAGCCAGATTGCCAAAGTTGGCGGCGGTCATGTTTGGGTCCAGCGTGGCGGCTGCGTTGTTGGAAATATCCTTGATGGTGAGATCCACTTGACTGAGCGTGCCCTGCTCCGCCAGACGCTTGATCTGGCCAAAGCGCTCCACGCCCACCAGCTTGTGGCAAAGCCCACCCAGAGTGCCGCCGCCGATTCCACTGCCGCACAGATGGCGCACCGCGCCGTTTTGCTCGGCCCAAAGGAATGCCGTGCCGGTGCCCATGGTCACGACAATGCCCTCCGTCTGCCCGGATAGCGCCAAAGCGCCGGCGCCGCTGGCGGAAAACTCGTCCACCTTGCAGGTGGGCAGACCAAAAATATCGCCGTCCACATAGGAAGCGCCCACGCCGGTGAGGACCACCCGACGCACATCCTCAAGCGTGAGGTGGTTGCAGGCGAGATAGTTGCCCAGCGCACCGTAAAGACTGGTGATTTGGTCCTCCGCCTTCACGCGCAGCATGGAAAGCACGCTGCCGTCAGTCCGCAGACCGACAATCTTGGTGGTGGAGCCGCCGATGTCGATACCCAAGATCACATCCATAGCAATGATCCTTTCTCAATGGCGGAGCAAACGCCGCCGAGATTCCATCTCTATGATAGGGGAGGGAAGCGCCCTTGTCAATTCCTAATTGATAAATTTTTGACACGATCGGACAAAAACGATTGCTTTTCCGGGAAAGCCTGCGTATAATACAAAGAGCAACACCCAATCATAGAACAACCTTGAGGTGTGAGATGAATATCGAACAGACATTGAATATGACCATGCTCTGCGATTTTTATGAGCTGACCATGGGCAACGGCTATTTTCAGTCGGGGTATCAGGACCGCATCACGTATTTTGACGTTTTCTTCCGGGATGTGCCGGACCACGGTGGCTTTGCCATCTGTGCAGGACTGGATCAGTTGATCGATTATATTGAAAATCTGCATTTTTCAGAAGAGGATCTGGCGTATCTGCGGAGCAAGAATCTGTTTTCTGAGGAATTTTTGACCTATCTCAAAAATTTCAAATTTACCGGCGATATCTGGGCTATTCCGGAGGGAACACCCATTTTTCCCCGGGAACCTGTGGTCACGGTCCGCGCTCCCGCGATTCAGGCGCAGCTTATTGAGACGTTCACCCTTTTGACGGTGAACCATCAAAGCCTGATCGCCACAAAGGCAAACCGCATTGTCCGGGCGGCGCAGGGACGCACCGTGCTGGAATTCGGCTCCCGCCGGGCGCAGGGGACAGACGGCGCCATCACGGGCGCACGGGCGGCCTATATCGGCGGCTGCAAGGGAACGGCCTGTACGATCTCCGATCAGCTCTACGGCGTTCCTGCTGGCGGCACAATGGCCCATGCGTGGGTTCAGATGTTTGATACTCAGTACGAGGCCTTTAAAGCCTACTGTCAGATTTATCCCACCAACGCCACGCTGCTGGTGGACACGTATAATACGTTGCGCTCCGGCGTGCCGGATGCCATCCGCGCTTTCAACGAGGTGCTCAAGCCCTTGGGGATCACGCAATGCGGCATCCGTCTGGATTCCGGAGACATCGCCTACCTGACGCGGGAGGCGCGCAAAATGTTGGATGAAGCCGGCTGGACGGAGTGCAAGATCTCCGCTTCTAATGCGCTGGATGAGTATATCATTCAGGATTTGCTGCTCCAAGACGCCAAGATCGACATGTTCGGCGTGGGCGAGCGGATGATTACCGCCCGCAGCGAACCGGTGTTTGGCGGCGTGTATAAGCTGGCTGCGGTGGAGGATGAAAACGGAGAGATTCGTCCGAAGATCAAGGTCAGCGAAAATGTGGATAAAATTACGAATCCACACTTTAAAAAGACTTATCGCCTCTTTGATAAGGCCACCGGAAAGGCAGAGGCGGATTATATTACCGTGTGGGACGAGCAGGTGGAGGAGGGCCTCCCGCTGGAGATCTTTGACCCGCAGGCCACATGGAAGCGCAAAACCCTTACCGACTTTACGGCCCGTCCGCTGCAAGTGCAGGTGTTCCGTGGCGGCGAGCTGGTCTACGCCCGCCCAACGCTGCAAGAGATCCAGAGCTATTGCGCCCGTGAGGTGGATTCCCTTTGGGACGAGGTCAAGCGCTTTGAAAATCCCCATACGTATTATGTCGACCTCAGCCAAAAGCTGTGGGATATTAAGCAGGCCCTGTTGCGCCAAAATCGCTGACATGTGTCCGGCTCCGCCATGTTCAGGCGGAGCCGGACGTCTTTTCCGGCGCGGTCTGCCATCTTGCGTCGGGTGATATTTTTTGCTATGATAATAGGAAGAAAAAACTTGGAGGTGACGCGTTTGCATCGAGATCGAATCAAGACAGAGGAGCGGACGGAGCGACGGATCTCCGCTGCCACCAGTCTTTCCATGTGTGCGTTGACGGTTTTGGCGCAAATCGCCACCACGCTGTTGCTGACCTATTTTCTGCGGGAAAAAGCCAGCTTTGTCTATGCGCTTTTGGAATTTGCCGGTGCAGTGGTGGCCATTCGGGTCTATCTGCGGCAGGGCAGTCCCAGTTATAAGCTGGTCTGGATGTGCCTTTTGCTGGCACTTCCGGTTTCCGGCATGATCCTCTTTTGCCTTTGGGGCGGCACACATCAGGCCAAAAGCCTCAGTATGCGCTCCATTCCTCCGGCCAAGGAGCGGGAGAGCACCCGGATGGAAAGCGCCAATAACATTGCCCGCTTGAGCCGTCAAAGCCCTGCTTGGGGGCGCTTGGCAACTTATTTGCAAAAGCGCGATTTTTTGCTTTACCGCAATACAAACGCCCGGTACTTCTCTGATGGCGCAGCATTTTTCGAGGACTTGATCGACCATTTGCAAAAAGCTGAAGTTTATATTTTTCTGGAGTATTATATTTTGGCGGAGGGCCAAATCTGGGACCGCATTTTTAAAATTTTAAAAGAGCGCGCCGCCGCCGGCGTGGAAATCTGCATTATCTTTGACGATTTTGGCAATCTGACCCGCCTTTCGGACACCACGCTTCAGTCCATGCAAAATGCAGGCATCGAGGTGGCGGTGTTTAACCCGGTCCATCGTTATGTAAATCGCATTTACTTCAATTATCGGGACCACCGCAAGATCACGGTGATCGACGGCTTCTGGGCCTATACCGGCGGAATCAATATTGCCGATGAGTATGCCAATTTGCTGGTGCGATTTGGCCATTGGAAGGATTCCGGCGTCCGGATTGAGGGCGAGGGCGCATGGGGCTTTGCGGCCCAGTTTATCCGCATGTGGAAGATGATGGGCAGACAGTTGCCCAATGAGGATGATTATTATCGCGCCCGTAGGACGGCGGAGGGCGTTGGCTATTGCCAGCCCTTTGCAGACGGTCCGCTGAATAATCCGGATAACCCCATTGAAGAGACGTATTTGCAGTTGATTGCCTCGGCGAAACGATTCCTGTATTTGACGACGCCCTATTATGCAGTGGAGGAATCCATGCAAAAGGCCCTCTGCATGGCGGCGGATGCGGGGGTGGATGTGCGGCTGATGATTCCCGCCATTCCGGATCATAAATTCACGTATATGGTTGCGGAGACGTATTGGGGCGAGCTGCTGACCCATGGCGTCAAGATCTATAAATATACACCGGGCTTTCTCCATGCCAAAAGCGTCATGGTGGACCGTGAGCTTGCGCTGGTGGGCAGCACGAATATGGACTATCGCACGTTTCAGCTCCACTACGAATGTGGTGTGCTGCTCTATCATATGCCGGCGGTGGAGGAGCTTTTGGAGGACTTGGACGGCATCATAGCCCAAAGTAAGCCCTATACGCTGGAGGAGTGGAAGGAACGCTCTTGGTTCCGCCGCAGTTTTTCGGCGGTTTTGAAGTTAGGCGCCATCTGGTTGTGATGGATCGGCAGCATTTTAGAGAGAGCCGGAGGATTTCATGTCACGAGAATTAACGCCGATAGAGACGGTGGAGCGCAGTCTCATCAAAAAATATCGGAAAACGCTCTGGAAGCCGTTCATTGCGGCCGTCAAGCGGTATGAACTGGTTTGCCCCGGTGACCACATCGCCGTGTGTATCTCCGGCGGAAAGGATTCCATGCTGCTTGCAAAGTTGATGCAGGAGCTGCAACGGCATAGCGAGCACCCGTTTGCTCTGGAATTTCTGGTCATGGACCCGGGGTATGCGCCGGAAAACCGGGCTCTGCTTGAGAAAAACGCGGCGCTGCTGGGCATCCCGGTGACCATCTTTGAAAGTGATATTTTTGATGTGACTACGAAGGTGGAAAAAAACCCTTGTTATCTTTGCGCGCGGATGCGCCGCGGATATTTATACAGCCAGGCACAAAAATTGGGATGTAATAAGATTGCGCTGGGGCATCATTTTTCGGACGTGGTGGAAACTACACTGCTGGGCCTTTTCTATGGTGCACAGCTTCAGGCGATGCCCCCCAAGCTCAAGAGCAAAAACTATCCCGGCATGGAGCTCATCCGGCCGCTGTACTGCGTCCATGAGGACGACATTCTTGCATGGAAGCGGTATCATCATCTGGAATTTCTCCAGTGTGCCTGCCGCTTCACGGAGAGCCGCGACGCTTCTGAGGATGGCGTGGGGGCGAGCAAGCGTCAGGAGATCAAGCTGCTCCTGCGGGAGCTGAAA
>CAZKMN010000133.1:2001-5020 GCA_964553905.1 uncultured Oscillibacter sp. | reverse complement strand
CCCGTTTTATGATGAAAGGAAAATTTGTTGTCCGTGCCGGAGAGCAGCCGCTTCATATTATCGCGGTGTTTCCAGACAATCAGTCCGCCGATGAGGAGCGATACCACGCCGATCACCGGGTCCCGAAATACAAAAATGGAGGCGACGGGGAATGTAAATCCCGCCCACAAAGAGCCCAGCGACACGTAGCGCGTCAGGAAGGACAGCACCAAAAAGCCGCCCCAAACTACGATGGCAACACGCCAGTCGATCATGATTGCCACCACGCCGCCCGAGAGGATTCCCTTGCCGCCTTTAAAGCCAAACATGCAGGGGAACATATGCCCAAGGAGGCAGAAAAGGCCCGCCCAGTATTGGTAAAACACTTTTTGCAGCGCCGGATCGACCACAAATGTCCAGCCATTTGCAAAAGCAACGGATTCTGTATGGATCGTAGCGCCCAAAAACGGCCAGATCTGTTCGGAGAACGCCACGCTCAGCCAAACTGCGACCACCGCCTTGAGCACGTCGATCAGGATCACGATCGCCGTCAGCGGTCCGCCAAACGTCCGGAAGAAGTTGGTCAACCCCGCATTCCCGCTTCCGTGCTTGCGGACGTCGTCCCGCAGGACGTATTTGGAGATAATCACCGCGCCGTTGGAGCATCCCAGAAAATACGCGCACAGTGCCGCAAGGATCAGGCGGGCAGGCTGGTCGTAAAAGAGGATCAAAAGATCCCAATCCATGACATTACTCCTCCTTATCGCCTTTTTGTCGAATCGAGAGAATGATGGGCGTCCCTTCCAGTCCGAAGGTATTGCGAATGCAGTTTTCCAAATACCGTTGATAGGAGAAGTGGAACAGCCGACCCTCATTGCAAAACACGACAAAATGTGGCGGGCGAATGCCGACCTGGGTCATATAATAGATCTTCAGGCGGCGGCCCTTATCCGTGGGCGGCTGCACACGGGTCTGTGCGTCGGCCAGCACGTTGTTGAGCATGCCCGTAGTGATCCGGGTGGAGGCCTGATTGCTCACGTAGTCGATCAGTTCAAATAGCCGATCAACCCGCTGGCCGGTCTTGGCGGAGATAAAGAGAATGGGCGCATAGCTCATGAAAGCCAGATCTCTGCGGACATCCTCCCGCATGTGATCCATGGTTTTATCGTCCTTCTCCACCAAATCCCACTTGTTCACCACAATGATGCTGGCCTTGCCGGCCTCGTGGGCCATTCCCGCCACCTTGGTATCCTGCTCTGTGACGCCCTCTGTGGCGTCGATCATGATGAGGCACACATCGCACCGCTCGATGGCCATGGTCGCCCGCAGCACGCTGTATCGCTCGATATCCTCAGCCACCTTGGATTTTCTCCGCATTCCGGCGGTATCAATGAAGATAAACGCGCCCTTATCGTTTTCGAACCGGGAATCAATGGCGTCTCGGGTGGTTCCCGCCACATCGGAAACAATGACCCGATCCTCCCCGAGGATCTGATTGACGAGAGAGGATTTTCCCGCGTTAGGCTTTCCGATGACCGCCACTTTAATGGCGTCATCCTCCACTTCCGTTTCCTCTTCCGGCTGGAAATACCGCACGCACGCATCCAACAAATCTCCCGTGCCGTGTCCATGCACTGCTGAAACAGCGATGGGATCTCCCAGTCCCAGATTGTAAAATTCATAAAAATCAGGGTCCACGCGACCAGTGGAATCCATTTTATTGACCGCCAGCACAATTGGCTTTCCGCTCCGAAGCAGCAGATTGGCCACCTCATGGTCGGAGGCCGTGAGCCCCGTTTTGATATCCGTCAGAAACACGATGACTGTGGCGTGATCGATGGCGATCTGCGCCTGATCTCGCATAAATTCCAAAATCTGGTTGTCTGTGCGAGGCTCGATTCCGCCGGTATCGATCAACGTAAAGGCGCGTCCATTCCAGTCCGTCTCCCCATAAATCCGATCTCTGGTCACGCCGGGGGTATCCTCAACGATGGAGAGACGCTGACCAATCAGCTTATTAAATAACATGGACTTGCCCACATTCGGGCGTCCTACAATGGCAACGATGGGTTTCATCGGTGTCACTTCCCTTCTTTTGATATTCCAACCGCATCAGCAAGTCAGATCACGCAGACGCGGCAGAAAAATCGCTTTGCATTCATTATACCCACCCTGCCTGCGATACGCAAGACAAAAAGCAAGGAGGGAAGAATGGCTCTTCCCTCCTAAAGCAAGCATGCAGAATTTCCTTATTTAGAGACGACGGACTTCACAACCTTGACCTCACGGCCATTGTAAGTTCCGCACTCCTGGCACATTCTGTGAGGCAGGTGCAGAGCACCGCATTTCGGGCATGCAACGAGACCGGGAGTCTCCAGCTTCCATGTGGAGCTGCGCCGTTTGTCGCGTCTTGCTTTGGATACTTTTCCCTTAGGTACTGCCATTGTGACACCTCCTTGATCTTTCAAAGGCGCGGGGGGGCCCGTCCTTATTTTTCGCTTATTTGTTCTCTAAAAGCTTGGCCAGAACTGCCAGTCGCGGATCCGTCTCCTTTTGACAGGAGCAGGGGCCGAGGTTCAGGTCAGCGCCGCACTGGGCACACAGTCCTTTACAATCTTCCGAACACAATGTTTTCGTGTCCATCCCAAGGATGAACGCCATGCGGGCCAAATCGCCCACGTCTGCCTGTCCGTCCTCCAGCAAGACGATCTCATCGTTTTCTTCATTTTCAAGCTCTTCCGCCAACATGCAGGAAAACGGTATGACCTTTTCTTGTTGAAACGGCTTTCCGCAGCGATCACACACCGCGTCCAAAATCGTCCGGGCGGTCAACGCCAGCTCCAAAACGCCGGCGCGGCTCTCTACGCTTCCCTCCACAGCCACAGGGCGGCTGACCGGATAGCGTCCGGAAAACTCCATATTGGAAAGGTCCATCTCAAACGCAAACGGCAATCGCTTGCTGGGATCGCGCAGAATCGGTTTTACATCTAAACGCATAACTTACCTCGTAATGACACGATTAGTATTATACGGGATGTAC
>CAZKMN010000133.1:0-1991 GCA_964553905.1 uncultured Oscillibacter sp. | reverse complement strand
ATTTTCGGCCCTTTTTTTCAGCTTTTATGCCTCGTCATCCTCATCCAGTTCATTTCCGCCCCGAATATGTTGATTGGCAAGGTCAATTCCCATGATTGCATTGCGAAAACCGCCCTTAAGCGCCGCATAAGAGGTAATGTGGTAAGCATCCTTGGGCCAACGCTTTTTCCACTCTCTTCGCAGCGCCTTTGCAAACTCGGCACAAAGAGGCTCCTCCTGCTCCAGCAGCATGGGCGAGAGATAATTCACGATGACCTGCTTTTCGTTGACCCGGATCCCGCCGCGATTCCAAAAGTGATGGCGGTGCCAGCCCGTCTCCAGACCGTCCAGCAGCGCCCCAGTCAGCTCCGCAAGATCCCCGGCCTTTTCTGCCGCCTCCCGAACCGCCTGCGTATAAAGCGGTCCAAAGCGCCTGCAATACTCCACAAAGGCCGCCTCATAGCCCCGGCGCGTAAAGCGGGAAAGCCAATCCGGCGCTTCCCAGACGGCGGCGCAAAGCGCATCCAGATTCATGTCTCCTCCTTCGTGTCGGGTCCGGCGTGGGGCTCTTCGTCCTGCTGGCCCTTTGCCTCGTCGCTCCACGTTGCGGGGTCATCCTTATGGGCAAGCCCATATTGGTAAGCGCTCCACTCGCGCCAGAAAAGCCAGCCACCGGCAGCCAGAAAGACGGCGGCGCCGGCCAGATTCAGGACAAGGCTGTCTGTTGTACGCAAGCGGCCAAGCAGCTTCGCCGCCAAATACCAAAGGTAGCCGCCTGCCAAAACCCAGATATAATTAACCCGTCCGGTCTTCTTTTGGGGAAATTTCGATTGATCCATCAGTTTTCCTGCTTTCTTCAGAAAATTCTTCTCCCGTTCACTTTACAACATCGCAGCAAACAGGTATGATACAAGTAGTTTGATAAGCGGAGGATCTTATGCGGGAATTCATCATCGGAAAAAATGACGCCGGGCAGCGGCTGGACCGCTTTGTGTCCAAGAATTTGCCACTGCTGCCACCGGCCCTGCTGCAAAAATATATTCGCCTCAAGCGCATCAAGCTCAACGGCAAGGGCTCCAAGCGGGACGCCCGTCTGGAAAAGGACGATGTGCTTCAATTATATATCAATGATGAGTTTTTTGACAAGCCCTCTGATGAAAACATCTTTCTCACCTTGTTTTCTCCCCAATTGGATATTGTATACGAAGACGAAAACCTGCTGTTGGTCAATAAGCGTCCGGGGCTGGTCGTCCACGCGGACGAGACGGAAAAGGTGAACACGCTCATCAACCACATTCAGGCCTATCTTTACCAAAAACGCGAGTGGAATCCGAAATGGGAAAACGCCTTTGCACCGGCTCTTTGCAACCGGATTGACCGCAACACCGGCGGCATTGTCATTGCAGCCAAAAACGCAGAGACGCTGCGAATCCTGAACGAGAAGATCCGGGACCACGAGGTGCAAAAATCCTACCTCTGCATCACCGTTGGGCACCCGCGCCCTGCGGAGGGAAAAATTGAAGGGTTTTTGCGAAAAGACGAGGTGAAAAAGCAGGTCTTTTTCTTCCACAAGCCTGTTCCGGGCGGCAAAACAGCCGTGACGCTTTATCGGACATTGGAAAATCGCGGTCCCCTCTCGCTGGTCGAATGCCAGCTTTTGACCGGAAGGACCCACCAAATTCGTGTTTCCATGGCGGAGATCGACTGTCCGCTGCTGGGCGACGGGAAATACGGAAACGGGGCCGTCAACCGCCAATATCATGAAACCCGTCAGGCGCTCTATTCCTACAAGCTGGCCTTTTTGTTCCCGACGGATGCCGGTATTTTGGAATATTTGCGGGGTCGGGAATTCACTGTGGAGGACGTCCCCTTCTGCAAGACCTATTTCCCCGCCAGAACCTAAGGGATTTTCCCCGAATTCACTTGACATTTGGGGGTACTTCCGATATCATTCATTATTGCTGAATTTCGACGAGAAAGGTTCCCCCTCAACAGAGAAAAGAGGCTTTGAA
>CAZKMN010000132.1:0-5037 GCA_964553905.1 uncultured Oscillibacter sp. | reverse complement strand
TGTGGGAAAACGCCGCCTTGAAGTCCCGGGTGGCAGCCATTCCCGACGACTGGTATTATTTTCTGCAATCCTCCGTTCGGGATATGATGCGCTTTTACCGGGGATTTTATCCCCAGTTTTCCATGGAGCGGTATGAAAAGCTCAAAGAGGTCTTTCAAATTGACGAAAAGCGGACGATCCGCCGTCTTTCCAAGGGAATGCAAAAGCAGGCGGCCTTTTGGCTGACTCTTTCCTGTATGCCGGAGTGCCTCATTTTAGATGAGCCGGTGGACGGACTGGACCCGGTCATGCGGCGGCAGGTGTGGTCCTTGATTATGGGCGATGTGGCCCAGCGGGGCACCACGGTGCTGGTGTCCTCCCACAATCTGCGGGAGCTGGAGGACGTGTGCGACCACGTGGGCATAATGGACCACGGCAAGGTGCTGCTGGAGCGGAGCCTTGCCCAGTTGCAGGACAACATGGTAAAGCTTCAGGTGGTGTTTCCCGATGGGGTGACGGAGGTCCCGCCGGAGATTCCGGTGCTCCACGTCTCCCGAATCGGACGAATTCACACCCTGATTATGCGGATGAACGCGGAGGAGGCCACGGCCCGCCTTGCGGCGTATTCCCCGCTGCTGGCGGACGCGGTGCCGCTGACGCTGGAGGAGATTTTTATTTACGAGCTGGGAGGTGCGGACTATGCAGTCAAAGACATTGTGCTTTAATCGAACGCTGTTTCACCGGAACCTGACCCGGTTTTGGCCCCTTTGGGCGCTGTATGCCGCCATCTGGCTTTTGATGGGGCCCATGAGCCTGTTTGTGGAGATCTATGGCCGGTATG
The DNA here is from genome assembly GCA_964553905.1 of uncultured Oscillibacter sp. Classification (GTDB taxonomy): domain Bacteria; phylum Bacillota; class Clostridia; order Oscillospirales; family Oscillospiraceae; genus Oscillibacter. Next base: position 4,217 of record CAZKMN010000132.1, on the reverse strand, counting down.
CCCGGGGCATGGACCTGATGGATCTGGCGAACAACGCGAGAAGCCAACTGCTGGGCGTGGGCGCCAACGGCGGCCTCATCATGGGCGCGGTGTGCGGCGTGCTGTTTGCCATGGCGCTGTTTTCCTATCTCACCACCGCCCGCTCCGTGGGCATGTTCCACAGCTTCCCCATCCGGCGGGAGAGCCTGTTTTTCACCGGTTACCTCTCCGGCGCGGCGGTGTTCACCGCGGTGCTGGGGGTGACGACGGCGCTTTGCGCCGTGGTGGCGGCGTCGGCTGGCATAGCGGACGGTCGTGTGCTGGGCCAGTTTTTCCTGTGTGCGTGGGGCCAGATGCTGTTTTTCTATTCCTTCGCCGTGTTTTGCGCCATGTTCACCGGCCAGATTCTGGCGATCCCTGTGTTTTACGGGGTGCTGAATTTTCTGGTGTACGCCGTGTGCGAACTGGTCCAGAGCTTCGCCTCCGCCTTTTACTATGGTTACGAGGGCTGGACCCCGGAGTGGGTTTTGTGGCTGACGCCGGCAGTCCAGCTCAGCGATTCCCTCACGGTTTCGTGGCGGGAGGAGAGCGCCACCCAGATCGTTGCCCTCCGGGGCATGACCGCCGTGGTGGTCTATATCGTGGCGGGACTGGTGCTGACGGCGCTGGCGCTGCTGATTTATCGCCGCCGTCCCAGCGAGTCCGCCGGGGACACCGTGGCTATCCGCTGGGCAAGACCCGTGTTTTTGTACGGCGTGACGGTCTCCGCCGCCCTCAGTCTGGGGCAGGGACTTTACTATCTGGTGTGGGAGCAGCTCTTTGGCGGCGGCAGAATCAACTTCCCTGCCATGCTGGTTTGCGTGGTGACGCTGGGCGCTGTGGGCTATTTTGCGGCGGCGATGCTGCTGCGAAAGTCCTTCCGGGTGCTCAAAAGCGACTGGCGTGGCGGTGTGGCGGCGGTGGTGGCGCTGGTGATTTTCGGACTGTGCGTACAGATGGACGTGCTGGGGCTGGAAAACCGTCTGCCGAACGCCGAACAGGTGACCTCGCTGTCCTTTTCCATGAACGGCAACTACACTTGCAGCGGCGCGGTGGAGGACCCGGAGACCATCGCCGCTTTCGTTTCCGCCCACAAGGCGATCCTCGCGGAAAAAGAGACGCTCCGGCAGGACGACAATGCCTACCGCCAAGTGGATGGCAAGGATTACGCGTGGGTGTGGCTGGAGTATCAGTTGGGTAACGGAGAGACTCTCCACCGGACCTATCACCTGCAATATCCCGTAAGCGAGCTGGAAAAGACCGGCTCTGCCATGAACCAACTGGCTGAGCTGGCCACAAAGCCCGTCGTCCAGACGGCGAACCTGCTCACCAAGGATATCAGCCGCTTCACTGGCGGCGAATTCGGCAGCAATTATAATGCTTCCTATCAGTCCATGGACGCGCAGGAGACGCAGGCACTCTATGACGCCATCGCCCGGGACGTGGCTGCGGGCCACTTCGGTAAAAACCAGTTTTACAGCGAGCGCTGGCAGGAGGAGACTTACACCAACGATCTGGAGCTGTATTACATCTCCGCAAGTGCGCCGGAGGAGGGCACCAACAGCTTCTCCCTCACGCTCTCTGTCTATTGCACGGAGACGCTGGCAGCGCTGAAGGAGCTGGGCGTGGTGGATGCGGCCCATCCCCTCATCACCTATGCCCAGCGGGACGCCATGAACGCGGGCAAAGAGGACGCTGTGTATGAGGCGGACAGCTTCCCCCGGGACGATATCGTTTACGCTCAGTCCGCGTTTTAAATGATGGGTGCACGAAAGCACATGCGCCGCCGTCGCCTGAATCCCCGGTTTGTGGCGCTGGCGATGGCGGCGGTGTTTGGACTGGCGGGGGTCTGGGTTTGGCTGGACGGGGGCAAACTGCCCGGCGCGGATGTGGAGACGCCGGACTATGTGACGCGGGCGTTTCTCACGAAAAATCCGTGGTCCCGCCCCGGCGCGGAGCTGAAGAAGATCAACGGCGTGGTGATTCATTATGTGGGCAATCCCGGCACCACTGCCGAGGCCAACCGCAACTATTTTGAAACCCTCTCCGCCGGGACGGACGGCGTGTATGCCAGCGCCCACTTTGTGGTGGGGCTGGAGGGGGAGGTCCTCCAGTGCATCCCCCTGACGGAGATCGCCTATGCCTCCAACAGCCGCAACGAGGACACGGTGTCCGTGGAGGTGTGCCATCCGGACGAGACGGGGCGCTTTGCCTCGGCGTCCTATGACCGGGCGGTGGAGCTGACGGCGTGGCTGTGCCGGGAATTTCGGCTGGACCCGGCGAGGGACGTCATCCGCCATTATGATGTGACGGGCAAGGAATGTCCCCGTTACTATGTGGAGCATCCCGAGGCGTGGGACGGCTTTTTGGAGGACGTGGCCCGGGAGCTTACAGAAAAATTTTGAAAACCTGAAACAAATGGGCCCGAAAAAGCGTCCTAAAAAACAGACGCTTCGGTCGGGCGCCGAAGGACGATGAAGAAGGGAGCTTTCCGATGGAACAAACATCCTTTGCTGAAAATCTGTGGCGTGTCTGGGTCGATACCAGACGGCGCATCATCTCTTTCCACGAGGAGGAAGGCTGCCAACTTTTGGAATTCCGCAGCCATGAGATGTTTTTAAACTGCGTGGACCAGTATTCCGGCAAGCAGTACCGCTATCAGTAAGCTGCGGCGGGAGGGTCGATTTGCCGGAACGGGCAAGACGCTTTCCGCACAGCGGCGGGAAAAGTGCCAAAACCGGTTGACAAATGTGGAAAACATGATATGATGTACGGGTAAATTGAACAGTTTGGCGTAGATAAGGACGAGTACCCCTTTCAATTCCTGCCAAGAGAGCCGCCGGTTTGGTGCGAGGCGGTCGGGAGGGAGGGGCGAAAATCACCTTGGAGCCTCCTGCTGAAAGACGACGCGAGTAGGTGTGGACGCGTGACGGACGTTATCCCGTCGGCCCGTGATTGCGGGCGTTGAGGGGCCGTTTTCGTGAGAGAGCGGCAACAAGAGTGGTATCGCAGAGTGTTTAAAACGCTTTGTCTCTTGAAAGAGAGACAAAGCGTTTTTTTATTTTGGAAACATGCGTTCAATTCTTTCAGTTGCGCCGAATCGTCGTGAAACCATACGATCAACAAACATGTATATACAGGAGGAACAAAGATGGATTACAACAAGACCATCAATCTGCCCAAGACCGACTTCCCCATGCGGGCGGGTCTGCCCAAGCGGGAGCCGGAGATGCTGGAGCGGTGGGAACAAGAGGACGTTTACAACGAGATGCTGAAAAAGAACGAGGGAAAGCCCCTCTTCAACCTGCATGACGGCCCTCCGTTTTCCAACGGCGATCTCCACATGGGCCATGCGCTGAATAAGTCCCTCAAGGACTTCATCACCCGTTCCTACGCCATGCGGGGCTACTATACGCCCTATATCCCCGGCTGGGATAACCACGGTATGCCCATCGAGTCCGCCATCATCAAAAAGAACAAGCTCAACCGCAAGGCTATGTCCGTGCCGGATTTCCGCACCGCTTGCCACGAGTTTGCCGACCACTATATCGACGTGCAGCGCACCGGCTTCAAGCGCATGGGCGTGCTGGGCGACTGGGACCATCCCTATAAGACCATGGACCCCGGCTTTGAGGCCGAGGAGGTCAAGGTCTTTGGCGAGATGTACAAAAGAGGGTATATCTACAAGGGCCTCAAGCCCGTGTACTGGTGCCCCAAGGACGAGACGGCTCTGGCTGAGGCGGAGATCGAGTATCAGGACGATCCCTGCACCACCGTGTATGTGAAATTCCCCATGCACGACGATCAGGGCAAGCTGGCCCACGTGGATCACAGCAAGCTCTTTTTCGTAATCTGGACCACCACCATCTGGACGCTGCCGGGCAACCTTGCCATCGCGCTGCATCCCGACGAGAGCTATGCTCTGGTGAAGGTCCCCACCGGCGAGATCTATATCATGGCCGAGGCCCTGACCGACAAGGTTATGCACATCGGCGGCTTCGATTCCTATGAGATCGTGGAAACCCACCCCGGAAAGTTCTTTGAAAACATGCTGGCGGATCACCCCTTCCTGCCCAAGACCAGCCGTCTGCTGCTGGCGGATTACGTCACCATGGATTCCGGTACCGGCTGCGTCCACACCGCCCCCGGCTTCGGCGCGGACGACTATCAGACCTGCCGGCGCTACGGCATGGACATGG
>CAZKMN010000131.1:4823-5045 GCA_964553905.1 uncultured Oscillibacter sp. | reverse complement strand
ACCGTCAAAGTCCATGGGAACCACTTCCAGCTCCAGCCCCAGATAGTCCGCGATGTACTGGGCCAGCTCCATGTCAAAGCCGGAGAGCTTCGCATTGCCCTGTTCGTCGATGGAATAAAACTCATAGGGGGCAAAGTCAGGGCTTGTGGCGACGGTGAGCTTGCCGTCGGTCACGGTGCTCAGTTCCGTTTTTCCCGGTTCGGCAGGCGTCGGAGCTTCCGC
>CAZKMN010000131.1:2674-4813 GCA_964553905.1 uncultured Oscillibacter sp. | reverse complement strand
GTTTCCTTCTGACCGCAGGCAGCCAGAGAGAGCGTCATTGCCAGAGTCAGCAGCAGTGCAAATAATTTTTTCATCACAATCAACCTCTTTTTAAAAGTTTCCGTCCGAGGACGGATTCGTATTTCCTGTTGAGATGCAGCGCTCGTTGAACATGGCTTTACTTTAGCACCCCCCATTTTAAATGTCAATACTTTTCCAAAAAAAATGCATAAATATTTTCCATGATTTGGGGCAATCCCAAAAATAGATAAATAATGCCTGAAAATACGCCAGTCTGTTTAGAGGTTTTACACAAAAACATAGCAAGCGAGAATGAATATTGGAATGAATATGCAAAAAGCTGGCAGACGAAATTGTCTGCCAGCTTCCTCCGGATTCCCCTTGCTTACATCAAAACGGAGGCTCCCCCGTAAGGCGCCAGCTCCAGCCGGATAAAAAAGCCCTGATCGTGGCTACACACCGGGCAGAGCTTCGGGGCGACAAGTCCGTGGAAAATATGGCCGCAGTTCAGGCACATCCACCCACACTCCACGTCGGAGACGAACAGGCGGTCCTGCTCCAGCAAATCGGCCAGAAATCCAAACCGCTGCCCGTGGGTCCCCTCGATCTGCGCGATCTGTTCAAAGGACGCAGCCACCGGCAAAAAGCCCTCCGCCCGGGCCGTCTCCCCAAAGCTCTTATAAATGACGTTCTGTTCTTCTTCCTCGTTGTGCTGGGCCTCCCGCAGCAGCTTGAGCGCGCTGTTGGCGCCGCTGGCGGGATACCCGCCGTCAATCGTGACCGTGGCGGCCTCAAGCTGGGCCATATGGTGGTAAAAAATTTCCGCGTGTTCCTGTTCCTGTCCGGCAGTGAAGCGGAACACCGCCTCCACCACTTGCAGCTTTTGCTGCTTACAAAGCGCTGCGGCAAAGGTATAGCGATTGCGTGCCTGACTTTCTCCCGCAAACGCCCGCATGAGGTTTTTGAGCGTTTCGCTCTCTTCAAATTTGACAGACATTCTGAAGCGCCTCCTGTTCTGAGTTGGAGCTAGCTTCTGCCTCTCGGGCTCTTTTATGCAAACCGCCCCGCGCTTAAAAGCACGGGGCGGATGATTATGCCTGAGGCAGTCTGTATTTTTCCTGATCGCTACGCAGTCTTTCGGTAAACACGCCGTCCACCTTCACATCCTGAAGGTACGCGTGACGGCGCAGGCCGTCGTCCCGTTCCTCCAGCACGCACAGGGCGATGTTAGAGCAGTGGTCGGAAACGCGCTCGAAATTCGTGAGAAGATCGCTGAGCACAAAGCCAAGCTGAATCGTGCACTCGGCGGTTTGAAGCCGCTGAATATGGCGCAGGCGAATTTCCTCGATCAGGCGGTCGATCGTCTCCTCCAAGGGCTCCACCTGTGCGGCAGACGTGGTATCGTCATCGGCAAAGCACTGGAACGCCCTGCCCAAAATCTCCCGCAGCGCGCCCATGACCACCTGTGTCTCCTCCTCGGCCTGCTCGGAGAAGTGCAAGTCCTTGTCGTGGAGCTCCCGGGCGGATTCCTGCAAGTTCAGCGCATGGTCGCCGATGCGTTCAAAATCCCCGATGGCGTGCAGCAGACGGGACACCGTGCGGATGTCCAACTCAGAGACGCCGTGCTGAGAGATCTCCACAAGATAGCTGCCCAGACGGTCCTCATAGATATCCAGCTTGTCCTCATTTTGAAGGATTTCGGTCTCCCGGGCCTCGTTATACTCGAAAATCTGCGTCAGGGACAGCAGCAAGTTTTCGTGGGCCAGAGCACCCATCCGGTTGGCCATGGACTCGCACTCGCTGATAGCAACGCCCGGCGTTCTCAAAAGTCGGGGGTCCAAAAAGGCAAAGCTCTCGGCCTCCGTCTCGTTGCGAACCAGTCTCCGCGCCAACTTTTCAAGCTGGCGGGAGAACGGCAGAAGCAGCAGCGTTGTAAAGACGTTGAACACCGTGTGGCAAAGCGCCACGCCCACCGCGCCGATGGGTTGCTGGGTAAAGGGGAAATGGAAGATGGCGTTTCCGCCATAGAAGAGGATCAGGCACACCACCGTGCCGATGACATTAAAGGAAATATGGACCGCAGCCACACGCTTTGCGCTGCGGGAAACGCCAATGGAGCTCAAAAGAGCGGTGACGCAG
>CAZKMN010000131.1:0-2664 GCA_964553905.1 uncultured Oscillibacter sp. | reverse complement strand
ATGGGGATCGCCATGCCGTAAGAGATGGACCCGGTCAGGGCAAGGGCCTGCAAAATACCCACCGAAGCGGCGGAGGATTGAATGATTCCGGTGAACACCGCGCCCACCAAAACGCCCAGCAGCGGATTTTCAAACGCCGTGAGCAGGCTGGAAAACTGCGGCATATCCGCCAGAGGGCTCACCGCGTCCTTCATAAGCTCCATGCCGTACATCAAAATGGAAAATCCCACCATGATACGTCCCACATCCCGGCGCTTTTGCTTTTTGGACCCCATGATGAGGATAATTCCCGCCAGAGCCAGCAGGGGCGAAAAGTTCTCCGGCTTCACGAGATTGACGAACACGCTTTCGCTTTCAATGCCGGTCAGCGACAAAATCCACGCCGTGAGCGTGGTGCCGATGTTGGAGCCCATAATGACCCCGATCGTCTGCCCCAGCTCCATCACGCCCGAGTTCACCAGACCCACCAGCATGACCGTCATGGCGGAGGAGGACTGGATGGCAATCGTGATGCCCGCCCCCAACAGCAGACTCTTCCACGGGTTGGAGGTCATGCGCTTGAGCGTTCGCTCCAGCTTGCCGCCAGCCATCTTCTCCAGACTTTTCGACATGGTCGTCATGCCATAGAGGAAAAAGGCCAACCCGCCGCAGAGGGTAAACAGGGAAAAAATATCCATGCAGATGCTCCTTCTCCGTTTCCGCGCGGCGGAAACAGCTTTCATCAAATATGCTATGAGGCGCATTTATTATATATGTAAAATCCGTTGGTGGGAAGAGCAAAGCAGAGATTTGTGCAAATTTTGCGTAAAAGATTGGCAATTATCAATAAATATGTCCGCTCAAATTGTGCAAAAAGTCAAAGTCCCCCTGAAAAAAGGGGCCATTTTGCGCTTATTCTTGTGTCGGCGACCACAGCGTCCGAATTGTTTCCGTTTTGGCATGGCCCATCCGATACCCCGCCTGCCACAGAGCCCGAATCTTGTCCAGATCCCGCTCCGTGCGGGAAAAGCCCGCCGTGCTCTCCGGCGCGATCACCACGATCTGTCCCTGACGCTCTAGCGAGAACAGCTCCTCCCGACTTTCATTGTACCGCTGGGCCCGGCAAGCCATCGTCTCCAAAAAGGCGGGGTATTCAGGAAAGTGCCGCAGCAGCAGGCGCATCATTCTCTCCGGCTCCCTGCGATAGCTCCTCTCCCGGGTCAGCACCACCGTCACCCGGTCGCAGCCCTGCTCCAGCGCCCTGCGCCAAGGGATCGCGTCCGCGCAGCCGCCGTCCAGATAGGGCTCACCGTCCAGATGATACACCGGAAACATCAGTGGAATGGCGCAAGTGGCTTGCAGCAGCAGGTTGTGGGCGTCCCGCCGGGGGACGGGCAGATATTCCGCCTGCCCCGTCCGCAAATTTGTCACCGCCGCCTCCACGGTGCCGGGATAGGCCTCAAACGCATCATAATCAAAGGGCAGAAGCCGGTTTGGAATCGTCTCATAAGAGAAGCGAAGTCCGAAATAGGACCGGTTGTCCCGCCGAAAATAATTCCCCATCCCCATATAGCGCCGATCCCGGGCATAGGTCGTCAAAATCTGCAAATTGCGCCGGGGCTGTTGGGAAAGATAGCTCACGCCGTAGGCAATGCCCGCAGAAACGCCCACTGTATAGTCCGGCAGCGGCAGCTTCGCGTCCAAAAACGCATCACACACGCCGGCGGAAAAAATCGTGCGGAACGCACCGCCCTCCAGCACCAATCCCGTTTTCACACGAGGTCACTTCCTTGCCTAAAATTTGCTTTCAGTATAGCACAGGGCGCGGAAAATAAAAATCCCATGCGGGCGAGTGGGGCAGAATTTTTCAATTCCGCAATATTTTTGAATAAAAAAGCGCACTTTTCACATTTTTTGTGAAAATCCCCCCTACACGTATCGTAAAAAATGTGGTATACTAGTCATAATGGCGTGAGTTTGGCAAATGGAGCTCCAGTTGCCGGCATCGCGCTTTTTCAATTTCACAGGGGAATTGAATGTTTGACGTGAAAGCAAAGGAGGCCCTCATGTTTCAGCCTGGCGATTTGGTAGTCTACGGCACCACCGGAGTGTGCTCCGTGAAGGAGATCACCCGCCCCAACAAAACCGGCCCGGACCGGGAAAAGCAATACTATCTGCTGGACCCGCTCTATCAGGACGGCATCATCTATACGCCTGTCCAAAACGGGAAGGTGCCCATGCGCGCCGTCATTTCGACGCAGGAGGCTGAGGCGCTGATCGATCTCATTCCCTCTCTGGAGGCCGAGGCCTATCATAGCCCCACCATTCAGGCGCTGGCCCAGCACTACCAGTCCGTGGTCCGCAACAACGACTGTCGGGACCTCATTGAGTTGATGCTCTCCATCTATGCAAAGCGTGCGCTGGTAGAATCCCAAAACCGGAGGCTTGGCATTGTGGACGAACGGTTCATGAAGCAGGCCGAACGCCTGTTATATGGCGAGTTTTCCGCCGCGCTGGGGATTCCCTTTGACGATGTGCACCCCTACATTTCCCAGCGGATCGGCGAAGCGGAGCCGAAGAGCTGACGCGCAGCGCGTCCATGCGAAAAAAAGCCCCCTGCTCAGAAAGCAGTGAACCTGTAAAATGAAAGTAGACACCCCAAAAGGTGTCTACTTTCATTTTTTA
>CAZKMN010000130.1:0-5196 GCA_964553905.1 uncultured Oscillibacter sp. | reverse complement strand
GCCTCCGCCTGCGGCGACGGCGTGTTCGAGGCCGCCAAGGAGAAGGGCTTCTACACCTCCGGTCAGGACGTGGATCTGACGGACCCCGCCAATCCTTACATCGTGTCCTCCCAGATCAAGGATACCTATCAATCTATTTGGAACCTTGTGGATGAGTATTTCAGCGGAAGCTACACCAGTGAGAGCTCTGTTTGGGGCGTGTCCGAGGGGACGATTGGCGCCGTGCATGTCACGCACGAGAGCGAGAATCCCAGAAGCGACCGTCTCAGCGACGACGACATTGCCTATGCCAAGCAGGTCGCCGAGGACATCCGCTCTGGCAAGCTGAATCTGACCGATTTCCCCTCCGAGGAGGAATACTTTTCTAAGGCAGGCTGATGTTGACACAAAGGCGTCTGCTTGAGAGTGAATGTGAAAATCGTGCAGATATCTTGAAAGCAAGCAGGCGGGAAGAATTCGATCTTCCCGCCTGCTTTTTGCAAAAGTTTCGCAAACTGACGGACTATGCAAACTCCCAGCGCCCGTATGTTGCTTTTAGAGAAAGGACAGGTGTGTGCAGTTGCTGTTGGAAATGAAACATATCACCAAGATCTATGGATCTTTGCACGCAAATGATGACGTGAATCTCTCGCTCAATCAGGGGGAGATTCTGGCGGTGATCGGTGAGAACGGCGCAGGCAAATCCACGCTGATGAAAATTTTATACGGACTGGAGCAGCCCACCTCCGGCGAAATTTATCTAAACGGGGAGCTCCAGCACTTCCATTCCCCTCACGACGCCATGTCAAAAAAGATCGGTATGGTCCAGCAGCACTTCATGCTGCTGGAGCCGTGCACCGTGGCGGAAAACATCGTCTATGGGCAGGAGCCCCGCAAACACGGTCTGTTTTTTGACCGGGAAGAGGCCGTCCGCATCACCGAGCGGCTCTGCGAAAAATACGGGCTGCACATTGATCCCCGCCGTCTGGTGAAAGACTGCCCCGTAGGATTACAGCAGCGCGTGGAAATTTTGAAGGTGCTGTATCAAAACGCGGACATCATTATTTTTGACGAGCCCTCCGCCGTGCTGACGCCGCAGGAGGTAACGGAGCTGCTCAAAACCATGAAAAAGCTGGCCTCCATGGGCAAAAGCCTCATTATCATCACCCACAAGCTGCAAGAGGTCATGGACGTGGCGGACCGGGTCATGGTCATGCGGCTTGGAAAATACATTCAGGAGATGCCGCGCTCAGAGACGACCATCGAGGAGATGTCCTTTCTCATGGTGGGACGCCACATCGTCAGTCGGACGGTGGAGCCCCAGCCCACCTCCGGCGAGGTTTTGCGCGTAGAGGATCTGGTTTTGACGGGAAGCAACGGAAAAAATCTTCTCGATGGCTTTCAAATCCACGTGGATGCCGGAGAAATCGTTGGCATTGCAGGCGTCTCCGGTAACGGGCAGTCGGAACTGATCCAGTGTCTCACGGGGCTTTTACCCGCCACATCCGGGCGCATTGTCCTCAAGGGCAATGATGTGACCGGCAAAACAGCGGGAGAAATTCGAGTGGCGGGCTGTGCCTGCGTCCCCGAGGACCGCTATCTCTGGGGCTGTGCGAAAAAGGCGACGCTGGTGGAAACGGCTATCATGGCCCACCAGCAGGAGCCGGAGCTCTCCCACCGGGGACTTTTGAACGAGAAAAATGCAAGAGCCTACACCACCCGCCTTTTGGCGGACTACGACGTGCGAAACAGCGGCCTTTTCCAGCGGGCAGGAGAGCTGTCCGGCGGCAACATTCAAAAGCTCATCGTGGCCCGGGAAATCGAACAGCACTCCCCTTTGCTGATTGCGGCAGAGCCCACACGCGGCATCGATATCGGCGCCATGGAATTTATCCACAACAAGCTGCTGGAAAAGCGGAAAAAGGGCGACGCGGTGCTTCTGATCTCCTCCGAGCTGACAGAGATCATGTCCCTGTCCGATCGCATCTACGTCATTTATAACGGCAAAACCGCCGGGGAATTTACCCGGGCAGAGGCAACCGAGGAACGACTCGGCATTTTGATGATGGGAGGTACGCTCCATGAAGCAGCGGTCTGATCGCATCCGGCAAAGCAAACTCTCCCACATGGGACAGTCCCTCCTCCAGCCTCTGGTGGCCACGGTGTTTGGCCTGCTGGTAGGCGCCGTAGTCATTTGGGTCTGTGGGGGAAACCCGCTAATCGTGTATGCAGAGATGTTCGACAAGTCGTTTTTCCAGCCCTATTATCTGTTTTCCACACTGACCCGCGCAACGCCCATCATCATCTGCGCCATGGCCACCGCCATGGCTTGGCGCGCGGGCTATATCAACATCGGCGTAGAGGGCCAGATGATTACCGGAACCTTTGTTGCAACGGTCTGCGCGCTCTATATTCCCGGGCCTCCGGTTCTGGTGGCCCTGCTCTCTTGGATTTTGGGCATGGTAGCCGGCGCTCTGTATGCCCTGTTGCCCGCCGTTTTGAACTGGAAGTTCAATGTCACCATGGTCATTACGACCCTGATGCTAAACTATGTGGCAAACTATATTACAAGCTATTTTGTCACCTATCCCCTGAAGGACACTGCCGGTGATGGACTTTCCCTGCAAACGGCCCAGATCCGCGAAGAGATGTGGATGCCCCGGTTTACGACCACCAGCACCTTCAACATGGGCTTTCTCGTGGCGATTTTGGTGGTGCTCTTCATGGTGTTCATCACCAAGAAGACCGTCTTTGGCTATGAATCCAAAATGGGTGGTTTCAATCCCTCCTTTGCCCTTTACGGCGGCACAAAGCAGGTCAAAGTCATGATTATCACCATGGCGCTCTCCGGCGCCATCGCCTCTCTCGCCGGAACCGCGGAGGTCTTTGGTCTGAAATACCGCTATGCCGACAGCATGCTCTCCTCCCCCAGCTACGCATGGACCGGCCTGATGGCGGCGCTCATCGCGGATTTGAATCCCGTGGGAATGTTCTTTGTGTCCATCTTCCTCTCGGGTCTGCAAATTGGCGGAAGCGCCATCCAGCGCTCCATGGGAATTCCGCTGGAGATCGCCACCATCATCCAGTGCTGCATCACGTTGTTCGTCTCCGTGAAGCTGGTATTCCACTTTGTACGGAAGCAACCCCACCGGGAAGCTGACGCAGCAGACACGACCGCCGAAGGAGGTGTCAAGGCATGAATAGCGCATACATCGCCTCAATCATCAATTCCACCCTGCGCTCCACCACGCCGATTTTGCTGGCAGCGTTGGGCTGCGCCATTTGCAGCCGGGTGGGTGTGTTCAACATCGCGCTGGAAGCGCAAATGCTGATTGCCTCCTTTTTCTCCATCGTAGCCAATTACTACACCGCCAATGTGTTTCTCTCCGTGCTGGCCGGAATTCTCTCCGGCAGTCTGGTCGGTCTTATCGTGGCTGTGCTGCAAGTGAAGTATCAGGCGGCAGACATGGTGATCGGCACCTCGCTGAACCTTTTGGTCGGCGGCGCCACCTCCTTTTTGCTCTACTTGATTTTTGGTCTTCGTGGCAAATTGGTGGATAACCGGCTGGTCTCCCTGCCAAAGATCAATCTGCCTGTTATCCAGGACATCCCCTTTCTGGGCCGTGTGCTGGAAAACCTCACGATCATTGACTATCTCGCCTATGTAATCGCGGTGGTCCTGTTCATTTACCTGTTCAAAACCGTTGCCGGCTTTCGCACGCTGTCCGTCGGCATTAACAAGGATGCCACAGAGAGCCTTGGCACAAAGAGCACCCGCATCCAGATGGAGATGGTCGTTCTCTCCGGCGCTTTGTGCGGCCTCGGCGGCACAGTTTTGAGCATGGGACAGGTCACCATGTTTACGGAAAATATGACCTCCGGTCGAGGCTTTATCGCCATGGCCGCCGCCAGTTTGGGCTTTTCTCATCCGCTGTTGACCATCCTGTCCAGCCTGTTTTTCGGGCTGTGTCAGGGAATCGGAACAGCGCTCCAAAACGTCATCAAGAGCCAACTCACCATGACCCTGCCCTATTGGGCAACCATCGTTGCGCTGGTCGTTTTCAGCAAGCGTTCCTCGTCGGGTCACAAGCTCAAAAAGAGCTGACGTTTCCGTTTCCGCCTTGGCAGACCGCGGTCTGCCTGAGGCTTTCGCAAAGGCCTCACAGCCTTGTGCGACAAGGCGGTCTTTTTCATGCGATTTAAAAAGGAGGATCTCTTATGTCTGCGGAAAAAATATTGCTGCCCTGCATCCATGTAGCCGAGGGGGACATTCCGCCCCGGGTCATCACCTGCGGCGACCCCGCCCGCGCCGAAAAAATATCCCAGAAGCTGGACAATCCAACATGTCTGGCCCAAAACCGGGAATACTGGACCTATACCGGCACTTACCACGGCACGCCCGTTGCCATTGTCTCCCACGGCGTAGGCTGCGGCGGCGCAGCCATTGCCTTTGAAAGCCTTTGGCGCGCAGGCGCAAAGGTCATCATCAGAGTCGGCACCTGCGGCGGTATGCAGGACGGAATTGACGCCGGAAGCCTTGTGGTCGCCACCGCTGCCTGCCGAGAGGACGGCGTGACGGAGAAAATGATTCCCCTGTCCTATCCCGCCATTGCCGACGGCGAGGTCGTCGCCGCCCTGACGCAGTCCGCCCGGGAGCACAGCGTGCCTGTGCACAAGGGAATTGTGCTGACGCAGGCGCTGTTCTATCCCGGATTCTTGGAATCCACCGTGAAGCTGTATGCCAAAGCAGGCGTGAAGGCCATGGAAAATGAGGTTGCCAGCCTTCTGGTGGTCTCCTCGCTCCATGGCGTGAAGGCCGGCGCCATTATCGCCGCCGACGCCAAGGCCTTTGAGCTGGTAGGCGTGGAGGGATATCAGCCGGACACCGCCAGTGTGGATCAGGCGGTTCGGGACGAGATCGACATCGCGCTGGACGCCATCGTGCGCGTTTCTTTGGAGTAATTTTTGTTTTCTTAAATTGCAATAGCAAATTGAACACTTTTTAGAATAAAGAAATCCATATCAGTCACGCGAGTGTTTGCAAGCATAGACGAGGTCAAGCTGCTCCTCGAACAATTCCTCTGGGGTGCAGTACCCCAGGCGTTTTCTTGGTGTCGCATTGATTTCGTCGGAGAACATCAGGATCTGCTCGTCGGTATAGTCGTGAACTGACTTCCCTTTTGGAATAAATCGCCGAAGCAGACGATTGCTTCGTTC
>CAZKMN010000129.1:0-5276 GCA_964553905.1 uncultured Oscillibacter sp. | reverse complement strand
TGAAGGGGAAGGGGGAATCCATGTCGTAGTAAAAGCCCTCTTCAATGGAGGGGCCGATGGCCAGCTTCACTTCCGGATACAGGCGCTTGACGGCCTGTGCCAGAACGTGAGAGCAGGTGTGCCAATAGGTGCGGCGATAGGTTTCGTTTTCAAAGGTGTAATTCATTTCTTCGGACATACTGTTTTCCTCCTTACGGTGAGGGGTGGGCAACAAAAAATCTCACCCCTGACAAAATCAGGGGTGAGATACGAATGACGTATTCCACGGTTCCACCCTGCTTGCATCCCAAACGGAATGCCGCTCGTGTCCTCTATAACGGGAGGTCCCGTCCCAGCCTACATATCGGTGGGCAGCTCCAAGGCGGTCGCGCACTCCGGTTCCGACAAGGGCCGTTTTCAGCCAACGGCGGCCCCTCTCTGCTGTCATTCCCAAACGGCGTCCTTTTCAACGCTTTTTGATGATTGAGGTACAATATAGCACGTTCCGCTTCCGTTGTCAAGAGCATTTCCTATTATTCAGATAGGTTTTTATTTTAAGCTTTCTTTCCGCATTTCCGGCAAGTCAGGAAATCTCCTGTAAGTATTCCACGCCCTCCAGAGCATAGAGCCCGTCCAGCACCGCGCCGTGGTTTTGTTTGTGGGCAAACGCCACGCAAAACGAGAGTGTTCCGCTCTCCCCCTTGAGCGTGTGAATTTTCCCGCGCTGGAGGTCCAGCAGCTCAAACTGCTCCGCCTTTGCATACTCAAAGAGGCGGCGCAGGGAAAACGCCTCCCCATGCTCCAGATAAATCTCCATGTTGCGTGCGTGCTGCTTGATGTAGCAATCGATGCGCTTGAGACTCACCAGCGCAAACATGGAAAATGTAAATCCGATCAGTGCGCCCCCATAAAAGCCCACGCCAACAGCCAGACCAAGCCCTGCCGCCAGCCACAGCCCCGCTGCCGTGGTCAGGCCCCGCACCTCGTCATTGCGGGTCACAATGATGGTTCCCGCGCCTAAAAAGCCGATGCCGCTGACCACCTGCGCGGCAAGGCGGGTAGGGTCCGTGCCGGGATACAGCAGCGCACTATATTGGTTGGTCAGCATAATCATGGCAGACCCCATGCAAACCAGCACATATGTCATAAAGCCCGCAGGCCTGTTTCGCAGCCCGCGCTCCGCGCCCAACGCGCCGCCCATTACCAGTGCAAGGCAGATTCGCACCACGCAGGAAACCCAGTTGAGTTCTCTCAGCAGCGTCCAAACAGACCGTCCCATAGCAACACCTCCTCTTCTCTTTGCGCCCCTTTGTCCCATTCTCACTTGCGCCGTCTAAAAAAGGTCCCCGCCGCAAATAGAACGGCGGGGGCCTCTATGATTCGCTTCGGTTTATTCCGCTTCAGGAGCCGCGTCCTGCGTGGGAGCGCGCTTTTTGTCGCTCAGCCGCAAAACCATGCTGTCGGGATCGATTTGCAGGGTAATGCGGTCGCTGGCAAATTCGGGGATCTCCTCCACCGTCAGCACGGTGCCAACGGTCATGTCAGCCAGATCCACCGTGACGGTGTCAATCATATCCTTGGGCAGAGAGGCATAGGGAACCTCAAAAATCATCTGCTCCAAAACTCCCGCGGAAGTCTCCGCGTTTTTCAAAAAGATGTGCGCCACACTGTTGACGCTCTGGTCCGCTTGCAGCGCCTGGAATCCGATATGCTCAATGTTCAGATTCAGGAAGTTTCTGGTCTGCTCCTTGATTTGCGCCGGGATCAGCTTTCCGTCCAGATCCAGCTGGACCTTGCTGCCCTCCCGCTTGGTCTGGAGCAATTGATTGGCGATTTGCTGCTCCATTTGGATGGAGATCGAGTCCGGCAATCCGCCGCCGTAAACGCAGCAGGGCACAATGCCCTCCCGCCGCAGACGCTTTGCCTTAGCCTGTGTGTCTCGTTTTTCCACTTTGATGACGTTCATTGTGAGCCTCCTTAAAAGAATAGGTCTATCTCTACACCGCACTCGGCGGAAACAGAGCAAAATAGGTAAAAAAGAAGCGCCTTTCATATGGCGCCGCTCAGCGCAATATCAAAAGCCCTTCTTCAAAAGACGGTTCTTTCTATTCGTTTTTCTTATATCAGGATACCACATCTCCGGGGAAAAAGCAACTCTCATCTCCCCCTCCGGTAAGGAAGGTGTTTTTGCGTCAAAACCCGAAGGATGTCTCCTCGAAAAAACAGCATTCGGCAAAAAGCGCAGTCCTCTGTACAGTTTGGGCAAAGGGCCCCGACGCCGGAGGCGTCGGGGCCCTTTTTTCAGCAGATCGTCAGAGGGCCTTTTTCCGTTTGATGGCTTCCAAAATTGCCTCGCAGAGTCGTTCCGGTACCACGGGCTTTGCCAGATGGTCGTCCATCCCGGCCTCCCGGCTCTTTTGGATATCCTCGGCAAAGGCATTGGCGGTCATGGCGAGGATGGGAATTTTCTGTGCCTGCGGATGTCCGCTGTTGCGAATGGCCCGTGTGGCGGCGCAGCCGTCCAGATTGGGCATCCGAATATCCATCAAAATCACATCAAACGTTCCATTCGGGCGGGAGGTGAACGTCTGAAGACCCTGCCTGCCGTCCGATGCGATGGTAACGGTGGCTCCGGCCCGCTCCAAAATGCGCGTGGCCACCAGTTGGTTGACGGGATGGTCCTCGCAAAGCAGCACGCGGATTCCGGCAAGCTGATTTTTCTCCACAAATTTTGCCTTTTGAGGTGTATCTTCTTTGTTTGCCAAGCGAATGGGCAGCTCCACAAGGAAGGTCGTTCCGACGCCCTCCTTGCTCCGGACAGAGATGGTGCCGCCCTTCAAATCCACAATGGCCTTGGCAATAGAGAGCCCCAGTCCCGTCCCCTCCTCCGCCCGGCTCAGCTCTGCTTCTCCCCGATAAAACGGTTCAAACAGGTGGAGCTGTTTTTCCGGACTGATGCCGATTCCGTTGTCGCTGATTTCAAAGCAGTAACGGCCGATCTCCGGCTTGTCCGAGGCGTTTTCTGTGACATGGAAGTGAATTGTGCCGCCCTCCGGCGTGTATTTGATGGCGTTTGACAAAATATTATCCACAGCGCTGTGGATGCGAACACTGTCGCCAAGGCAATCGTCATGCTGAGTATCCACGCTGGTGTTGAAGTTCTGGTGCTTTTGCTCCGCCAGCGCCTGATGGCTGCGCTGGGCTTTGCAGACCTCTTCCTTCATGGAAAAGGGCCGATCCATCAAGACCATTTTTCCGCTTTCGATCCGGCTCATGTCCAGAATGTTATTGATGATGGAAAGCAGCAATTGGGACGAGGACTGAATGGTTTGCAGACTTTCATGGATCTGCTTTGCGTCCCGTTCATCCCGGATCGCCAATTCGCACATGCCCATGATGGCGTTCATCGGCGTGCGGATATCGTGGCTCATGGCGGAGAGGAAGTTGGACTTTGCGGCGTTGGCCTGCTGCGCCACTGTAAGCGCCTCCCGCAGCACCGCGTTTTTGTTTTCCTCGCCTCGCAGAAGGTCCGTCACGTCCGTGCGCGTCATGATGTAGATTTGGTTGGGCGCATCGTAGGCCACAAACCGGATTTTTGCCACGCCGTTTTTCCCGTCCGGTTTTCTGATCTCCACGGTAAACGTATAGGCCTGCTTTTGGCGCACCCGCTCCATGACCCGCTCCGGCGCAGAGCACTCCAAAAATCGTTCCCGTTCCTCAGCCGTCACAACCGTGGCGGCATACTCGCTGCGAAACAGCTCATATTCCTGCTGGATGTTGCCGGGCAGGTCGTCTGCAACGCCGTAAAACAGCATCCGCCCCGTGCGGAAATCCACGCTGGCAATGCGCTCATAATCATAGGCCATGGCGGAGAGCAGGACCTCGGAGGCCATCTTCGTCTCATGGATATCATAGCAGTATTCAAAGAGCAGGCGTTCCTTGGAATTGGGCTTGCTGACCAGATGCAAAAGGCTACGCACCCAGAGGATCCGCCCATCCGGCAACCGTCTTCGGTACTCCAGCAAATGCGTCAGGTCACCCCGGCTCATCTGCTGGCGCAAATTGGCAGGGTCGTTGAGGTGAAGGAACTGTTTTCGAGATTCCACGTCCACGATACGCGCCGCCGCCTGACGGACCGCCTGTTCAAAGGTGGGGCAGCTCTTTTCCAGATGCTGTTCGCCGCCGACGCAGCCGTAATCCACAGTCATGCCGGTATCCAGATTGAAAATGGCGTGGAACAGCAGGTCCTTCTCCCCCAGCTTAGTCTTCTGCTTTTCCAGCTCGTACTTTTCCAGCAGCGCCTTTTCATAGTCGATGAGATGGCCGGTACAAACCACCACCTCCGGCTTTCCCTTTTCATCCAACAGATTTGTAAATCGGAATTCCGCCCAGTGGAGCATTCCGTCCGGAAGACGGATCTGTGCCTCGAACAGCGCCTGTGGCGCGCCGCTTTTGATCTGTTCGATGGCCGCCATATAGCGCGGCGTGTATTCCCTTGGAATCAGGTCCATTTGGAGCCACGCGTTGGGATAGTCCTCCATCCGCTCTGGCAGGTTGAAATCCTGTCGGCAGCGCTGGCTGAAATATGCGCGGTTGTTTTCCGGGTCATATTTCCAGTACCAGAGCCCCGCCTCGTCCGTGGCGCAATCCAGCGCGCGCTCGCTGGCTCGCAGATTCTGCGCCAGCAGGTGCTGATCGGTGACATCGGTATAGCTTGCATAGGCAAGCTGTGTCCCGTCGTCCTGCCGGATCGTCACCGCTTGCAGATAGAGCCAGCGATACTCCCCTCTTTGCGGATTAAACACCCGGTAGGTCATCTCCGCCGCCGCATTTTTTCCAAACGCATCCCGAATGGCCCGCTGCAAGCGAGGAAGATCGTCCGGATGGACCTTCGGGAACTCCAGCTGTCTGGCCTGCTCCAGCCGCGTTCTCCCGTCCTCGCCCAGCAGGGTGGAAAACTGTTCGCTCACAATTTCGGGATGCAGATTTTCCCCGTCCCAACGATAAAGGCAGATTCCGCCCGGAACATTGTGGATTACATTGCGAAGCTGCTGCTCCTGCTGCATCTGCGTCGTCACATCGGAAAACGTAGCATACAGCGTCACCATGCCGTCTGAGCGGGCAATGGTGCTCAGCTCCACATGCAGCCACTTTTTTCTGCCGTCTGAGAGCACAAAGCGCATGGTCCCCTCACAGTGCTCATGCTTTTCCTGCAACTGCCGGATCATGTCGCGGCCGATGTCCATGTCCTCTTCAAAAACATCTGGTTTTGAGACAAGATTAATGACATCAAAGCG
>CAZKMN010000128.1:0-5323 GCA_964553905.1 uncultured Oscillibacter sp. | reverse complement strand
TGCTTCATGGAAAGGCTGATGCGCTTTTTCTTCTCATCCACTTCCAAAACCACAACCTTTACCACATCGCCCACGGAGACTGCCTCGGAGGGGTGACGGAGGAAGCGATTGGATACCTGAGAGATGTGGACCAGACCGTCCTGATGAACGCCGATATCCACAAATACGCCGAAGTCGATGACGTTTCGCACCGTGCCGGTGAGGGTCATGCCCGGGCGAAGATCCTTCATATCCAGCACATCCGTTCGCAAGATGGGCTTTGGCAGCTCGTCCCGGATGTCCCGACCGGGCTTCATGAGCTCCGTTACCACGTCCCGCAGCGTGGGAACGCCCACGCCGATCTGGGATGCCAGACGCTCCTCGCCGTATTGCCGTACCTCGTCGGAAAGCGCGCTCAGCGCGCCCGCCTGCACCTCGGCTGCCGTGTGCCCCGTCAGGTTCAAAAGCTCCGCTGCCGCCGCGTAGGATTCGGGGTGGACGGCGGTGCGGTCCAGCGCGTTTTTGCTCTCGGGAACCCGCAAGAATCCGGCGCACTGCTGGAAGGCCTTGGGCCCCAGCTTGGGCACCTTTAAAAGCTGCTTGCGGGATGTGAACGCGCCGTTTTCCTCCCGGTAGACCACCACGTTTTTCGCCGTGGTGCCGGTGAGCCCTGCCACGCGATTGAGCAGGGACGGGGAGGCGGTATTCACATCCACGCCCACGGCGTTTACGCAGTCCTCCACCACGGCGTCCAGCGCCTCGCCCAGCCGCTTGGCGGGACAATCGTGCTGATACTGCCCCACGCCGATTGCCTGAGGGTCGATTTTCACCAGCTCTGCCAGCGGGTCTTGCAGCCGCCGGGCAATGGACACGGCGGAACGGAGATTCACATCGTACTGGGGGAATTCCTCCGCAGCCAGCTTGCTGGCGGAGTAGACGGAAGCGCCGGCCTCCGACACGATCATATAGCTGACCGCTCTGCCCTCTGCCGCCATTTTGTGGATCAGCTCCACGGCCATCTGCTCCGTTTCCCGGCTGGCGGTGCCGTTGCCGATGGCAATGTGCTCCACGCCGTGGCGGGAAATCAGCTTGGAAAGGGCGGCGATGGCCTCGTTTTTTTGGCGCTCGCCATAGGTGGGATAGACCACCGTCGTGTCCAGCACCTTGCCGGTGCCGTCCACCACCGCCACTTTACAACCCATGCGATAGCCGGGGTCCAGCCCCATGGTGACCTTACCCTTGACGGGCGGCTGCATCAAAAGCGGCTTTAAATTCAGCGCAAACTGACCGATGGCGCCCTCGCTGGCCTTTTCCGTCAGGTCGGAGCGGACCTCCCGCTCCAGCGAGGGAAAGAGCAGCCGGTCATAGGCGTCCTCGGCGGCGCTTTTTACAAATTCCATGGCGGGGCTGCCGGGCACCACCACATGGCGGCGGACGGTTTGCAAACCCAAATCCCGATCCAGCTCCACGCTCACTTTCAAAAAGCCTTCCTTTTCCCCCCGGTTTATGGCCAGAATCTGATGGCCCTGCAAGCGGGAGAGGGCCTGAGAAAAGGCATAATACAGGCGGTAGACGGAATCCTCTTCTTTGGTTGCCGCGCTGGAGAGCATTCCGCTTCTCCCCAGCAAATCCCGCAGCCGCTTTCGCAGAGCCGCATCGTCGGCAATTTGCTCGGCAAGAATGTCGCTGGCTCCAGCCAGCGCGTCCTCAGCCGTCTCCACGCCTTTTTCCGCGTCCACAAAGTCCTGCGCGGCTACCAGTGGCTCCGGGCAGTCCGCACCTTGGGCAAAGAGCAGGGTGGCAAGGGGCTCCAGCCCCTTTTCCTTTGCCATGGTGGCGCGGGTGCGGCGCTTTTGCTTATAGGGGCGGTAGAGATCCTCCACCTCCGCCAGCGTCTTTGCCCCGTCGATGGCGGCGGAGAGCTCCTCCGTCAGCTTGCCCTGCTGGTCGATGGCGGATTTCACGCTCTCCCGCCGCTCCTGTAAGCCCCGCAGATAGGCGAGCCGTTCTTCCAGCGTTCGCAGGGAGGTGTCGTCCATAGCGCCGTGGAGCTCCTTGCGGTAGCGGGCGATAAAGGGGATGGTGTTCCCCTCGTCCATCAGCCGGATCACGTTTTCCACATGTTGGGGGAGTTTGTCTAATTCCTGTGCAATTTGTTGAATAATGGGGTCCATAACGATTCCTTTCCATTGGGTGTGGTGATGGGGCGCAGCGCGTCCTTTTTACAAACCGCCCTTAAAGGCCACCGAGAGCGTCAAGAGCACGCAAAGCAGCGCGGTGTAAAGGACCTTGGGCCAAAGGGCTTTCCCCTCAAGACCAATCAGAACGCCCACAAGCGTGAGATAGGAGCCTTGCACCGACAACAGGCGCTCCACCTGCGCGAGAGGCAGGCACAATTCCAAAAGATTCACCACCGCCGTCGCGCAGGCCGCCCCCAGCAGGGCGGCGTTCCACCACGTCTCCTCCGGCTCGTCGTAAACCTGCCGGAAAACGGGCGGCAGCAGCATCACCGCTTCCACGGCAAACAGCAGCGGAAAAATCAGCACGGCGGCCTTGACCCAAATTGCAACCGCCAGCAAAAGCAGCAGGCAGGATAGGGCCCCTTGCAGGACCAGCCTTGCCGTTTTCTGATGGTTCACGGTCATCTCAATACGCCTCCGCTGCGGTTCTTATTTGTGGTACAGGCTCTTCGTCTCGTACCGCGCCTGACAGCTCACGTTGATGCCGAGGCGCTTTAAGAGCTTTTCGTCCACTTCGCTGAGAACCACGGTGAAGTGGGCGTCGCAACCCCGCAGCTTGGGGAGCTGCTGCTGGGCCATCTCTGCCAGCGGGTTGGTCAGGGCGGAGATCGTCAGGGCCATGAGCACCTCGTCTGTGTGGAGACGGGGGTTGCGGTGCATGAGATACTGGGTTTTCAGGCGGCACACCGGCTCAAGCACCTGCGCGGAGATGAGCTCAAAATGGTCGTCGATGCCGCCGACAGCTTTCAGCGCGTTCAAAAGGAGAGCGGACGCGGCTCCAAGGGTGTTGGAGGTCTTGCCCGTGACGACCTGTCCGTCTGGCAGGACCATGGCGCCGGCGGGGCCACCGGTGGTCTCCGCTTTCAAAAGCGCCGCAGAGACTGCGGGGCATATGTCCGGCGTCACGCCGGCCTGATTCATCACCAGCTCCAGCTTTCGCACCGGCTCATCGCCGCTCTTGCCCTGAAGCCGCTCCACGCAGGCGGTGTAGTACCGGCGCAAAATCTCCATCCGGCTGGCATTGCAGCACACCGCGTCGTCCATGATGCAATTGCCCGCCATGTTCACGCCCATGTCCGTGGGGGAGCGATAGGGGGAGCTGCCCTGAATTTTCTCAAAAATGGCATTGAGCACCGGGAAGATCTCCACGTCCCGGTTGTAGTTCACGGCGGTTTTGCCGTAGGCCTCCAGATGGAACGGATCGATCATGTTCACGTCGTTCAAATCCGCCGTGGCGGCCTCGTATGCCAGATTCACCGGATGCTTCAGCGGCAGGTTCCAGATGGGGAACGTCTCAAACTTCGCATAGCCCGCCGTCACGCCGCGCTTGTGGTCGTGATAGAGCTGGGAGAGGCAGGTGGCCATCTTGCCGCTGCCCGGCCCGGGAGCCGTCACGACCACCAGCGAATGACTGGTTTCAATATAGTCGTTTTTGCCCAACCCCTCGTCGCTGACGATATGGGGCACATCGGAGGGATAGCCCGCAATGGGATAGTGGCGATAGCAGCGAATGCCCAGCGTGGTCAAACGCTTTAAAAATGCGTCCGCCGCTGCCTGCGCGCTGTACCGCGTCAGCACCACGCTGCCCACAAACAGGCCCAGACTGCGGAAGATATCGATCAGCCGCAAAACGTCTTCATCATAGGTGATGCCCAAATCGCCCCGCACCTTGTTTTTTTCAATGTCGGCGGCGTTGATGGCAATGACGATCTCCACATCGTCCTTGAGCTGCTGGAGCATCCGGATCTTGCTGTCCGGCTCAAAGCCCGGCAGCACCCGGGAGGCGTGGTAGTCGTCAAACAGCTTGCCCCCAAATTCCAGATACAGCTTGCCGCCGAACTGGGCAATGCGTTTTTTGATTTGCTCGGATTGCGTGGTCAAATAGCGCTGATTATCAAACCCGATGGCCTTCATACATACATGACCCCTCTTCGTGTAATTTTCCGTCAAAGTATATCACATTCCCGCTCATTTTGAAAGCAGAAACCGCGAAAGGTCGACCTTATTAGTAAAATTTATCTTTGGTATTACAAGTTTGTGCTTTACTTATACAAAATACGCCGTTATAATGATTTAGGTTGGGCGTCTATGGCCAAAATAGGTCGACCTGACTGCTTTTACAAATACAAACCGGGAGGTTTTTGAAGATGTCAAATTGCGCCATTGTAGGAATCAACTGGGGTGACGAGGGAAAAGGCCGCATGGTCGATCTGGTGACAGAAGACTATGATGTGGTCATTCGCTATCAGGGCGGCGGAAACGCCGGTCACACGGTCGTCAACGAGTTCGGCAAGTTTGCCCTGCACCTGCTGCCCTCCGGCATTTTCCGCCGGGATGTGGTGAACGTTCTGGGCAACGGTGTGGCTCTGGACTGCGAGAGCCTGTGGACCGAAATGACGGACGTGATGTCCAAGGGCGTCGCCATCACCCCGGAGAATCTGAAAATCAGCGACCGCGCGTCGCTTCTGCTGCCTTGGCACCGGGAGCTGGACGGGCTGGAAGAAGCGCGCCTGAAGGACAAGAAGTACGGCTCCACCCGTCAGGGCATCGCCCCGTTTTATAGCGACAAGTTCCAGAAAAAGACGGTTCTGGCCGGCGAGCTGCTGTATCCCGAGCACCTGAAAGCCCATCTGGCCGATCTGCTGGAGTGGAAAAATCTGACGCTCACAAAGGTTTACGGCGCAAAGCCCACCACCATGGCGCAGCTCATGGATTGGGTGGCGGATTTTGGCGAGAAGATCAAGCCCTTTATCTGCGACAGCGGCGCATTTTTGCGTCAGGCGCAAAAGGACGGCAAGAAGATCCTGTTCGAGGCCCAGCTTGGCGCCCTGCGGGATCTGGATTACGGCATTTACCCCTACACCACCTCCTCCAACGCCGTGGCGGCTTATGCCCCTGTGGGCTCCGGTCTGCCCTCTGCCAAAACTGACGAGGTCATCGGCGTGGTGAAGGCCTATTCCTCCTGCGTGGGCGAGGGCCCCTTCACCTGCGAGTGGTTTGGCCCCGAGGCGGAAAAGCTCCGGGAGGCCGGCAATGAGTACGGCGCCAAAACGGGCCGTCCCCGTCGGGTAGGCCCCATCGATCTCGTGGCCACCCGCTACGGC
>CAZKMN010000127.1:0-5339 GCA_964553905.1 uncultured Oscillibacter sp. | reverse complement strand
TGAGCGCATCGGGCAGCTCCGGCCGTTCGGTCTTTAAAACAGTCTCTCCGAAGTCCCCACCCATATACAAATTATACGTCGTGGGCTGGGTGTCGCTCTCCGGCAGGACAAATAGCGGCCTCTCGCTGAGCTCTCCATTGTCCCAGCGGGTAAACGGCACAGGCTCCTTTTGTACGCCGATGACCGCCTGCTCTGTGTTTGGCCAGAGATTGTAGAGCTTCCGGTTGCGGGAGCCGAGATACGGGTTGGGCAGGGACTTAAAGTCCAGCATCTCCTCCGTCAGCACTGGCAAGTCCCATCCGTCCGCCGCCAGCATGTCCAGCGTGGCGCGATATGCGGCGTAAGCCCCGGGATAGCGGAAGTGATGGTCCACGGCGGAATAAAACGCCGCAGGCTGACCCAACGCCCCGTAAACCGTTCGCATGTCCAAAAAGTGCACGCCGTTCGCCCGCAGCGCCTCGGCAAACGCCGCGTCCTCCGTCGCCGCCTCCTGTGCGCGGCTATTCAAAAAGGGCGGAAACTGATCTTCAAAATACACTCGCTGCTCCGGCAGACCCACCGTATAAAAGGCGCCGCCCAACGACTGAATGTGCCGATTCAACTTTCCGTACCGCTCCCCGATCGCGTTCGCCTGAGCGGAATCATCGGTCTGTGCATACTCCTGATAAGGCAGCAGCACGCCCCCCTCCCACACGATGCCGTTGACTGTCTGACGATGCAGCAGCTTCATCTGGGCAGCGGTGTCCGCCTTCAAAAGGGTGGTCCGGCCCGGAATATGATCGGAAAGCCAGCTCTCCGCCGCCGTGGCAAAGCTGCCGTCCCAAAGATTTTGAAGCGTCACGTCCGGTCGCTGAGCCAGCGCGCGATTTTCATAATAGGCGTTGCTGTTTTTGTGGGACCACAGCGCGACGCCTGCCGGAACAGCCAGCAAAAAGGCCAGCAACAGCGCCAAAAAAGAGGTTTGGACCGCTTTTTGCATCAGGCGATCTCCTTTCAAAACTGAAAATACAAGAAAGAGCGGAAAGTGGAGCTCAACAGCCGGACCACAGAGAGCCCCAAAAGTCCCAGAGCCAACAGTTTCGGTCCAAGCTCCACTGTCCAAGCCGCCCACGCCGTCTTGGACCGGTCAAGTCGCCGGGAGAGCCAGTCTTTCACCGGAAGGGCCGCAGGGACGGCAATCAGCAGCTCCCAGCGGTACTGGAGGAGCTGATCCGTAGCCTCCCCACTCCAAAGTCCACCGGGCGCGCCGCCAAACATGGCGGAAATCACGCTCCACGCCTGTCCCAGATCTGCGGCGCGGAACAAAACCCAACCCACCGTGATGAGAATCAGTGCATACACATGGCGCAGCCCGCCGGGGAGCTTTTCCAACGCGCGGCCCCAGAGGAACTTTTCTCCCATGAGAAGCGCCGCATAATAGAGCCCCCAAACCACAAAATTCCAACTGGAGCCGTGCCAGAGCCCAGTCAGGACCCACACGATCAGGAGATTGAGGATTTGCCGACTGCGCGAGCAGCGGTTTCCGCCCAGTGGAATGTACACATAGTCCCGGAACCAGAAGGAAAGCGTCCGATGCCACCGTCTCCAAAATTCCGTGGCTGAGCGAGAGATATACGGATAATCAAAATTTTCCGGCAAGGAAAATTCGAAAATTCGCCCCAGTCCCAGCGCCATATCCGTATAGCCCGAAAAATCAAAATACAATTGCAGGGTATAGGCCGCCGCGCCCAGCCACGCAAAGCCCACGCTCAGGCGATCCGCCCCGGAAAAAGCACGGTTTGCGATCTGTCCCAGCGCATCGGCCAGCAAAACTTTTTTGGCAAGCCCAAAGCAAAATCGCACCGCCCCAGCCGACGCCGCGGCGGAGCTTTCCACCCGCGTGTCGATTGCAGGGGAAAACTCGCCATAGCGCACGATCGGTCCTTGCAGCAGTTGGGGGAAAAACGCCATATAGAGCGTCAGCGCGGAAAGTCGGCGCTCCGGCGTGATAGTGCCCCGATACACGTCTGTCAAATAGCTGATGGCCTGAAAGGTAAAAAAGGAGATTCCGGCAGGCAGAACGATGGCAGGAAGCTCCGTCTGCACGCCCAGCGCCCTCAAATTATCCAGGGCAAAGCCGGTGTATTTGAAGACTCCCAGCATCCCCACATTCCCCAAAAGCGCCGCGAGATAGACCGCCTTGCGGTGCTCTTTTCCCGGCGCAGCTCCCAGCGCCGCCGCCCAGTTTCCCACGCAGGAAACCGCCAGCACGGGCAAAAGCCGCAGTCCGCCCCAGCTGTAAAATGCCAGACTGCACGCCAGCAGCAGGAGATTTCGTCCCTTTCTCCGCCGCTTCGGCAGAAGAAAGTAGCAGACTAAAACCGCCGGCAAAAAGCCGAACAGAAATGTCATGCTGCTAAAAGCCATGGATTCACGTTCCTTTCCATAGTAGTTGCTTGTACGCCGGACTTCCGGCGGATTCAAACCGCCGCTTTTCAGAGAAGTCGGCGGTAGTCCCGATTGAAACTGCTTTGCACCAGATTTGGGGCAAGACCCGTTCACTCTCCCCGCAGCTCAATGATCCGATCTCGCAGCACCGCGGCGTATTCAAATTCCAGCAGCTTGCTGGCTTCCTTCATTTCCTTTTCCAGACGGGCGATCTCCGCAGCGCGCTCCTGATCGCTCAGCTTCGTCCGCCGCTCCCGCTTCTTGCGGGAATCCTCCTCGGATTTGGAAATTTCCAGCACGTCCCGGACGCTTTTGATAATAGTCCGAGGCACAATGCCGTGTTCTTCATTATAGGCGTTTTGAATGGTCCGGCGGCGTTCCGTCTCCTCCATGGCAGCGCGCATAGAGGGCGTCACCGTGTCGGCATACAGCACCACAAGTCCCTCCGCGTTTCTGGCGGCGCGCCCGATGGTCTGGATGAGCGACGTCTCCGAGCGGAGGAAGCCCTCCTTATCCGCATCCAGCACAGCCACCAGACTGACCTCCGGCAAATCCAGACCCTCTCGCAACAGGTTGATACCAACCAGCACGTCGAACTCGCCCAGACGCAGATCCCGGATGATCTCCATGCGCTCGATAGTCTGCACATCGGCATGCATATACCGCACCCGGATATTCGCATTTCTGAAATACTCCGTCAGGTCCTCCGCCATTTTTTTCGTCAGCGTTGTGACCAGCACCCGCTCATTTTTAGCGGCCCGGGCGCGGATCTCCTCCATGAGATCGTCGATCTGGCCGGTGACGGGGCGAACCTCCACCCGGGGGTCCAGCAGTCCCGTGGGGCGGATGACCTGCTCCACCACCTGATCGGCCCGTTCCCGCTCATAGGGTCCGGGGGTGGCGGAGACAAACACGGCCTGTCCGATGCGCTGTTCAAATTCCTCGAATTTCATGGGTCGGTTATCATAGGCGCAGGGCAGGCGGAAGCCATACTGCACAAGAGACTCCTTGCGGGCGCGGTCGCCGTTATACATGGCGCGGACCTGAGGCAGCGTCACATGGGACTCATCCACAAACAGCACAAAATCATCAGGAAAAAAGTCGATGAGCGTCATGGGCGGAGAGCCCTCCGGCCGCTCGGAAATGATGCGGGAATAGTTTTCGATGCCGGAGCAATAGCCCAATTCCGTCATCATCTCGATGTCATACTCGGTCCGCTGGCGGATGCGCTGGGCCTCCACCAGTTTACCCGCGTCCGTAAAGACGCGGACCTGCTCCTCCATCTCCCGGCGGATTTCCTCCACCGCCCGCTCCATTTTATCCCGGGTCGTCACATAATGGCTAGCAGGATACACGGCAATGTGGTTCAGCACCCGATTCACCGTGCCGGTCAGCGGCGCAAACTCGCTGATGCGGTCGATCTCGTCTCCGAAAAATTCCACCCGAATGGCCTTATCTTTATAATAAGCAGGATAGAGCTCCACCGTATCACCGCGGACACGAAACCGGTTGCGCTCAAACGCAATATCGTTGCGCTCGTAGCGGATCTCCACCAGTCGCCGCAGCAGCTCGTCCCGGTCCCAGTGCGCCCCCGTGCGGAGAGAGACCACCATGCTGGCAAAGTCATCCGGCTCGCCCAGCCCGTAAATGCAGCTCACGGAGGACACCACGATCACGTCCCGCCGCTCCAGAAGCGCACAGGTGGCGGACAGCCGCAGCCGGTCGATCTCCTCGTTGGTGGAGGCGTCCTTGGCAATGTAGGTATCCGTGTGAGGGATATACGCCTCGGGCTGGTAGTAATCATAATAGCTCACAAAATATTCCACGGCGTTGTTGGGGAAAAACTCCTTAAACTCCGCGCAAAGCTGAGCCGCCAGCGTCTTATTGTGGGCCAGCACCAGCGTGGGTCGCTGAATTTTTTCAATGACCTTGGCCATAGTAAAGGTCTTGCCGGAGCCGGTGACGCCCAGCAGCACCTGCTCCTTCAATCCGTTTTCAATTCCCTCCGCCAGCGCGGCGATCGCCTGCGGCTGGTCGCCGGAGGGCTCATATTCCGAAACCACTTGAAATTCTGGCACTGTGTTCGCCTCCCGTTTGATTGGTTGCCCGTTTTCGTTTATAATACCCCATTTGGGGCAAATTTGCAAACATTTGTTCGATATAAAAAGGGGTGCGCGGCCCGGCTCACCGCAGATAGCCGGAATCCGCCATGGAGACAAAGTCCCCGTCAGCCACGATGATGTGATCGGTCAGGGTCACGCCGATGGTGGCAAGCGCCGTTTGCACCCGGTCGGTGGCGACATAGTCATCAGACGAGGGAAGCGCCACGCCGCTTGGGTGGTTGTGGGACAAAATGACAGCGCTGGCGGAGGTCAAAAGCGCATTTTCCACCAGCTTTCGGATATTGAGATCCGCCGAGGCCACGCCGCCCTCCCCCAAGGACTTGCAAGCCAGCAGCTTTCCCTTGCGGTCGAGACAAAGCTGATAGATTCGCTCCCGACTCTCTCCGGAAAACCGCTCCAGCAGATAACCTCCGGCCTTTTCGGTGGAATTGAGGATCGTCTCCTGCCCGGCGTCAGCCAAGCGGGCCTTCCGGGCGATCTGAGCCGCCAGATTCAAAAGGACCGCCGCACTCTCCCCCACTCCGGGAACCTTTTGCAGATCCTCCACTGGCGCGGAGAGGACCGCGGAAAGGGAACCATACCGCTCCATCAGCGCATGGGCAATGGGATTGGTATCCCGCCGGGGGATGGCGAAATAGAGCAGCAGCTCCAGCGCCTCATGATCGGCAAACGGCTCCAGTCCGCCGCAGAGAAAGCGCTGGCGCATTTTTTCCCGGTGTCCGTCGTGAATGCCCACCCGTCAGCCCCTCCTCTTTCTTTGAACTGCTCGATCGCTCTTAAAAAAACCAT
>CAZKMN010000126.1:0-5398 GCA_964553905.1 uncultured Oscillibacter sp. | reverse complement strand
TAAAACCAAATGGGTTGCCGTGCCACGCTCCGCCGCCGTCAATCCCCGACTTTTCTGCCGAAAGTTCGGCTGGGTCAGCGGACGAAGATACGGCGTGTGGGCCGCATACTCCGCAATCTCCTCGTCCAACGCCCTTCCCTTGAGCTGCGTGGCTGTGACCTTGGCGGGCAGCGTTGTCTCCTGCTCGTAAGGGTATACGAAGGACAGGAGTCCCGGCTCAAACGGCGTGCAATCTTCCTGCTTTTTCTCTCGCAATCGGATGCGCTGCGGAGGATCACGATAGGAATTGCTGTCATGTATTTCCACTTGCCAAGGTGCTGTATCACCGCTATACAGCGTTTCCACTGTGGTTTCAGCCAGTGCGCGCAGCGGTGCGCTCTCCGGTCGGCACAAAAGCGCCAGCAAGAGCCAATCCCCGAAGGATCGCCCCGCAGCCACCGTCTCGGGAAGCACCGGGCAAGCAGCTACCGCCGCCAATTTTTGGAGGCGACCGGGCGCATGATAGAGGGAATCCACCAAAATCAGCTTTTCCTTGGGCCGCGTCATAGCCACATATAAAATTCGCTGCTCCTCCGCCAGATTTTCCCGCCGGAGCTTTTCCTGAACGGCCTCTCGCGCCAGAGTTGGATAGCGCAGCTTTCGTTGCAGATCCACCCGTCTGGGGCCAAGACCCATCTCAGGGTGGACGAGAACCGGCGTATCAAAATCCTGTCTGGAAAAAGCATGGTCCAGATCCGCCAGAATCACAATGGGAAATTCCAGTCCCTTCGAGCGGTGGATGCTCATAAGCCGCACGCCGCCTGCGCCGGAGGTCCCCCGCGTAACAGGCGCCTGATCGGAGTCCAGCAGACGGTGAAGCTGCGTGACAAAGGCAAACAGTCCGCGATAGCCGCTGCTTTCAAATTTTTCCGCATGGCGGCTGAGTGCAATGAGATTTTCCCGCCGCTCTGCGCCACTGTCCATAGCGCCGAACACCCCCAGCACATTCAGTTCGTTGTAGATGTGCCAAAGGAGGCGATGCACGCTCATGTCCCGCGCCGCAAGCCGCAAGGCGCACAGCGTCTCCAAAAAGGCGAGGCAATCCGCGCCGCCGTCCGCAGACACTGCATCAAAAAAGTCCCCTTCCCGCAGCCCGCCGCGGATCTGCGCCAGCCGGTCCGGTGTAAAGCCGAACAGCGGTGAGCGCAGCACGGAGATCAAAGGGACGTCCTGCCGGGGATTATCCAAAATTTCCAGAAATCCCAGCATGACGGAAATCTCCATCGTGTGGAAAAAATCTCCGCTCTCCTCAAAAGAACAGGGAATATCCAGCTCGGACAGCGCCTGATCGAACGCCGCCGTCCGACTGCCGGGAGAGCGCATCAAAATCACAATATCCTCCGGGCGGCAGGGGCGCAGTTCGCCGTCCTCCCCCGTGACGGGATATTCATCGTCCAGCAATTTTCGGATTCGGCAGGCCACAAAACGCGCCTCTGCCGTAAGCTTTTTGACCGGGTGATCGTTCTCCTCCGATTTTTGCCACGCGGTAATCAGGTGAAATTCCGTCTCGCAATCCTCTCGAGGCGGATAATAGGCAGCTCCAAAGTGGAGAGATTCCTCCTCCCCATAGGCCATTTCTCCCATTTCCACAGAGAGGATGTTTTCAAAGACGAAATTCGCCGCATCCAAAATCTCCTGCCGGGAGCGAAAATTCCGGCTCAGGAGAATTTTGCGCTCCTCCCCCGGCTCAGCGCATTCATAGGAGGCAAACCGTTGATATTTACGAAGAAAAATGGTGGGGTCTGCCAGTCGAAAGCGGTAGATGCTCTGTTTGACGTCGCCAACGGTGAAGAGGTTAGCCCCCTCCTTGGATACGGCCCGGAAAATGGCGTTTTGCACCTCGTTGGTGTCCTGATATTCATCCACTAAAATTTCCTGATAACGGGCAGCCACCTGTCCGCCAAGCTCCGTGGGCGTACCGTCCTCCCCGGTCAGCAGCCACAGCGCCAGATGCTCCTGATCGGAAAAATCCGCAGCGTTCATCCGCAGCTTTTCCGCCCGATACCGCTTGGAAAACTCCGCCGTCAGCCCCAGCAGAGCCACCATGGCAGGGGCCACGGCCCGCAGATCCTCCATGGCCTCTTCCCCGCTGACATCCAACAGTCCTGCCATCTTTTTTTCCGATTCTTTGCAAGTCTCCCAAACCCGCTTAGCCGCAGCCACATCGTGGTCCTCTTTGCGTCCTTTCGGCGTCGTCAGGCGCGGAAATTCCACCGCCATCGACGCGTTGCGGGCATCGTCCCAGCTTTCTGCCTGCACCAGAGCGTCAAAGGTGACAGCGGCCAACCGGAATTTCTCTCCATAGCCCTTCTCCAGCCCCGCATCGCCTGTCATACGGTCGGCAGTTGCACGCAGCAAAGCCGCCCAATGCGCCGCTTTCCGGCGAATGTCTGTCAAAAGCTCCCGCGCATAGGGGGTCGCATCAAAGCTGCCTCCCACCTGCGTCCAGCTCTCCTGATTTGCCGCGAGCCAGCCCTCCGGGTTCGCGTGGCTTTGAAGCTTTTCGTATACTTCCAGCACCAAGTCGGAAAGTGCCCGGTCATCCCGTCCGGCTCCCAGCGTATCGGCCAGCAAAGCCCCCTCTTCATTCAGCTCGTCATAAAAACTCTCCAGCGCCCGCGCCAGCACTCTCTCCCGCACCAGCCTTGCCTCGCTCTCATCCAGTACGCGAAAGTCGGGCGTCAGCGCATGGCGATCGCCCTCTCGGGCCAGCAAATGGGTGTTCTCCCGCAAAAGGCCTGTGCAAAAGGCATCCACGGTCTTGATATCCGCCTGATAGACGCGCAGAAGCTGGCGCTTGAGATGGCTGTTTCCCGGGTCCTCTGCCAGACGATGGCTCAGCTCCGCCGCAATTTTGTTTCTGAGCTCCGCCGCGGCAGCTTTTGTATACGTAATAATCAGGAAATCATCCACATTGCAATGCTCTGCCGTGATGTAACGGAAAAGCCTCTCCACCAGCACCTTTGTCTTCCCGGAGCCGGCAGCCGCAGACACCAACAGCGCTCCGCCACGGTTTTCCACAACTGCCTGCTGCGCGGGCGTCAATGTCAGCTTTCCCATTTCGTCTCACCGCCTTCCTCGTCCAGCATTTCCCAAAATGCATCCGGTTTTACCGGTAAAATATATCGCAGATGGTCTGTGTCCCGCCCATCCTGAAAATGACATGCGTCCGCCCAGTCGCAGTATTGGCAAAAGCTGTCGTCCTCACTGTGGCAGCAGGGGTCGGCGTCGATGTTGCCGTCCCGAACCTCCCGGGTGATCTGATGCAGCAACGTCTCCACATACCCGCTCAGTTTTCCAAGCTGCGCTGCGGAGGCAATGCTGCCGCCAATGTTTCCGTCTTTCCCCACCCGCAACGGCAAATAATGCGGCTTTTGCAGCGCCTCATGCTCCATTGCCTGCAAAACCTCCGGTTCCGCCAGAAGCAATCCCGAGCGCTTGAGCTGCTTTTCCAGCTCACTTTTCAGCTTCTCCGGCGGAATATTTCGCTCTGCGGACAAAAATTCATCTCGCGCAGGCAGATATAAAACGCCTGCCGGTTCAATTTGCTTCCCAAAATAAGCCGCGCCGGTTTTTTGCAGCGTAAAGAGGTAGAGCAGCATTTGAATATCCAGTCCCATTCGTACCGACGCCAAGTCAAACGCCTTTTTGCCCGTCTTATAGTCCACCACCCGCAAATAGAGGGTGTCCCCCTTCACCCAGCCGTCCACCCGGTCCACCTTGCCGCCAATACGGAGCTGTGCATCCGGTTCGGAAATCACCACGGAGGGCAACGCTCCATGGTCGCCAAAGGAGAGCTCAAATTCCAGCGGAACAAAATCGGAGTGACGCAGCTCCTCCGCCACCTGATCGATCACTGCGTAGGCCGTGGTCTGCAACCGGGCAAACAGATAGCGGAAGCGGGCGTTGCGATCCTGAAAATCGTGCAGTTCCTCCCGGACATAGTCCTCCATATATAAGCGCGCCAACTCATGGAGCGTGTCGTCGTCCACCTGGGCAAAGCCGCCTCGTTGCAAAACTTCCTTTGTGACCGTTTCTAAAAGGCCATGCAAAAATGTACCGATCTGCGGAGCGTCAAATACCGCCGTTTCCCGCGGCTTTGCCCGCAGACCATATTCCATAAAATACGAAAAATGACAGGAGCGCAACCGTTCCAATCGGGATGCGGACATCCGGAAACGCTGGCCATAAAGCGCCTGTACCGCCGCACGGGACAGCGCTCCCCGGCGGCTTTGAGCTGCCCGGTCCATTGCCGCAAGGCGTGGCGCAAAGGTCGGGATGCTTTCAAAATACCGCCACAGCGGTCCACCCGGCGCCTGCCCAGCCATCTCCAAGGCAGGTAAAATCGCTGTAAGGCGATATTCCTTGTCATTCCCCTCTTTCTCGACTTTTACGCTTGGAAACAGCGTTTGTAAGCGCTCAATTACAAACGCTGGACGCAGCTCGCCGCCGGAAACGTCCGTCACCGGATAGCTGATTGCAAGCCCACAGGTGGGCTGGGCAAGCGCGGCATAAATGTATTGCAGCTCAATTCCCATCTGCTCCATTCCCGTGGGTGCCAGCAAAATTCCCCGCTGGGCAAGCTCGTCCCGGTCATCTTCATTTAAAATGCCACCGCTTTGACCTACACTGGGCAAAACATGGTCATTTGCGCCCAAAAAGAAGAGGAATCGCGCAGTATGTCGGTCATTTCGTGTGATCTCACTGACAGAGACCTGATCCAGCGAAACGGGAATTGTCCCCACGCTATACTGCGTGGCAACCTGTCGCAGCAAGCGGGAAAACTCGTCCAGACTCATGGGCTCGTCCCCCAGAATCTCCACGAATTGATCCAGCACGCCGCAGAGGATCTCCCAAAGCTGCGCCGTCTCCTCCGCTTCCTGCATATGCCCGGCTTCCGCCTGAAGATGCATCTGCTCCTCCAGCGCCTGCTGTAAGTTCAGTTCCTCCAAAAAGCTGTAAAGCGTATTTACTTTCCCACCTGCTGTATCGCTGGCTTTCATTCCGTCGTGAAGCCGTTTCAAGGGGATTTGCACGCGTTTTCGCAAGTGGTTGATTGTCTCCATCCGCGCTTGACGCTCTTCGTCCCAAGGCGCGCCATACCCGTCCGGATTATCCGCCCAGTCCACGCTTCTAAGCCACATTTGGCCGTGGATCTGCCATTTGATGACGTAATTTTCCAACTGGTCGCACTCTTCCGGAGAAAGTCCGGCAAGTCCGGTTTTCAGCCAGCGAAACATATCGTCATATTCAAAGCCGTTGCTCATAGACGCAAGCACGCCGGTCAGCAGAGCCAGCACCGGCTTTTCCAAAATATCACTGCGCCGGCTGAGGTAGGCAGGAATTCGATAGCGCTCAA
>CAZKMN010000125.1:0-5445 GCA_964553905.1 uncultured Oscillibacter sp. | reverse complement strand
TTCGTCTGTATCATGCCCTTATAGGGCTTACTCAAGCCTCCGGCTTAGCCGGAGGCTTTGACTATTTTTTAGTCTTTCACGGTTCCGTCCGCATTGAAAACCGGAAGCGGCGCCAAAAATTTGATATCGCTTCGATTCTGCGCGTCTCCCTCGGCCAAAACAGCCACGCGGCCGGTCACAATGCCTCCAGCCAGCTTCACCAGATTCTCCATGGCCTGCAAAGAGCCGCCGGTGGAGATCACATCGTCCATCAGCAAAACGCGCTTGCCACGGAGCAGCTCGGCGTCGTCCCTGCCCAAAAAGAGCTTTTGGGAACCGGTCGTGGTGATGGAGCGGTCCTCCACATGAATCGGATCGGGCATGTAGACCTTGGGTCCCTTGCGGGCCAGCATGTACTTGCTCGCGCCGGACTGGCGTGCCATTTCGTGGATCAGGGGAATTTCCTTGGCCTCAGCCGTTAAAATGTAGTCATATTGATCGGCGGGGACCAGCTTCAAAAGCTCCCGCGCGCAGGCCACAGTCAGCTCCGCGTCGCCAAAAACGACAAACGCGCCGATGTACAGCTCGTCAGTCACCTTGCAGATGGGCAGCTCCCGTTTCAACCCCGCCACTTCCAACGGATAGGTATGCATAGCTTGTGCCTCCCTCAAAAAATCAAAACCAAACCGGTGTCGAATATACCAAAAATATTATACAAGTTCTTCCCACAAAGTCAAGGCATCCTCCTTAAATCCCTTTTTCCCCGCGAGGAGGACCTTCCGCCCAGCAATATGCACAACCTGTCCAGCGGTTTTTCTCTGTTGGAACCCCCTGATTTTGAGCCCGTGTCCAAATCTTCTCTTGTTTCCATCTTTCAAAAATGCTAAAATGCAAAGTGTAAACCACTAATTTTTTATGCATTTTGACAAAATCAGAGTGGACTTGAGGAGGATTTCAGATGAATGCCTATTTAACAAGTGTCATCGACCGTGTAAAGGCCAAGCACGCAGACGAAGTGGAATTTGTGCAAACCGTGGAAGAGGTCTTTACTTCTCTGGAACCTGTGATCGCGCAGCATCCCGAATACGAAAAAGTCGATCTGCTGGGGCGCATGGTAGAGCCCGAGCGGATGTTTACATTCCGGGTAGTGTGGATGGACGACAGCGGCGCATGGCATACCAATATCGGCTATCGCTGCCAGTTTAACGGAGCCATCGGCCCCTATAAGGGTGGTCTACGATTCCAGCCCAACGTCTACCCCGGCATCATCAAATTCCTTGGTTTTGAGCAGATTTTCAAAAACAGTCTCACCGGCCTGCCCATTGGCGGTGGCAAGGGCGGCAGCGACTTTGACCCCGCCGGCAAATCCGATGCGGAGATCATGCGCTTTTGTCAAAGCTTCATGCAGGCGCTCTACCGGTATATTGGCCCCGATGTGGATGTCCCTGCGGGCGACATGGGCGTAGGCGCCCGGGAGATCGGATATCTGTACGGAGAATACCGCCGTCTCAAGGGCGCATTTGAAAACGGCGTCCTCACCGGCAAGGGCTTCTCTTACGGCGGCAGCCGCATTCGGCCGGAGGCCACCGGCTTTGGCGCAGTCTATTACCTTCTCAACGTTCTCAAGCACGAGGGTGAGGACATCAAGGGTAAGACCATCGCCTGCGCGGGCTTCGGCAATGTGACGTGGGGCATCTGTAAAAAGGCAGCAGAGCTGGGCGCCAAAGTGGTCACGCTCTCCGGCCCGGACGGATATATTTATGATCCGGACGGGGTCACAACGGCGGAAAAGATCGACTATCTTGTCACCATGCGTACCTCCGGCCGCAACCGGGTGCAGGACTATGCGGAAAAATTCGGCGTTGCGTTCCATCCGGGCGAAAAGCCTTGGGGCGTCAAGGTGGACATCGTCATGCCCTCCGCCATGCAAAACGACGTCCATATGGAGCAGGCGCAAATGATCGTTGCCAACGGGATTAAATATTATATTGAAGTGGCCAATATGCCCACCACCAACGATGCATTGAAATTCCTGATGGAGCAGCCCGGCGTGATCGTGGCTCCCAGTAAGGCCGTCAACGCCGGCGGTGTGGCGACCTCGGCGCTGGAGATGGCGCAAAACAGCGAGCGCCTCATCTGGTCGGCGGAGGAAGTGGACCGTCAGCTCCACCGAATCATGGATACGATCTATCAAATGAGTGAGGAGGCCGCCGCCCGCTACGGTCTGGGCTACAATCTGGTCGCCGGTGCAAATATCGCCGGATTCCTGCGCGTTGCGGACGCCATGATGGCGCAGGGCGTGTTCTGATCTTACCTTATTGAAAAACCCCCTCCGCACCGAGATTCGGTGCGGAGGGGGTTCGTGTTTACGCCCGTTTTTTCTCCAGGTACTCAAAATATTCATTTTGCGTCATGGTGTAATAGCTGAGCTTTTCCAACTGCCGCTCCTCCCGGAAGCCGCAGCCCCGCACGGTCCGCTCCGAGCGGGTGTTGCCGTGGTAGATTTTTGCTACCAGCTTGCGTGCGCGCCATTCCAAAAACGCCTGATATTGAGCCGCCTGTACCGCCTTGGAGCCGTATCCGTTTCCCCAGAGCTCCTCCTCGCCGATGGCAAATACGATCTCGTAGCAGCCGCTGCCATCCTCCCTCAGCTTCACAAACCCGATGGGTTGCTCCGCTTCCTCTCCGCAGACCAGAAAAAAGCGGCCCTGTTGGTTCAGTCGACAGGTCAAAAGCGGCGCAGGCACGCTTTGGACCAGATTGGAAAGCTCGTCGGGGGCATTGGGATTTTCATTTAAATAGCGGGTCACCTGTCTGTTTTTCAACCAGCGGGATAAAAAACGAATATCCACAGGTTCCATATCTGCGCGCAAAAAAATAGAAGCGGCTTTCTTCATACGCTTACCTCACAGTAAAAATATTAAAAAGCCCTTCTATGCCGTAGCATGGACGGTTCTTTTTTATTCAGTTGCATATAGGATAGCACACCTGCCAGATTCTGTCAAGGCAAGCGCCTTGCTTGTTCCTGCAAAAAGGAAGCTCCCGGATTATTTTCCGGGAGCTTTCACTTAGGTTAAGCCAAGGCCGCGCTGCTCAAACGCCTTCAGCAGCCGGCCCATGTCCGAGGGGATGGTAATGGGCTCACCACAGGCGCGGATGGCGTTGGCCACGTCCTTGAGCCCGTTGCCTGTCACAACGGACACCACCGTGTCCTCCGGCCCCAAAACCCCGGCCTCGCAGAGCTTTTTCACGCCCGCCGTCCCGGTGACGCCAGCAGGCTCTCCAAACACGCCGCAGGTCATTCCCAGCAGCTTTTGCGCCGCCATGATCTCCTCGTCGGACACATTCACCGTCAGACCGCCCGATTCCCGAATCGCCATCAGGGCCTTGTCGGCGTTGCGCGGCACGCCCACGGCAATCGAATCCGCCAGCGTGTTCTCCTCCATCGGACGCCAGTCCTCCCCTGTCTCAATGGCCCGGTTCAGCGGGCAGCATCCCACCGCCTGAGCCGAAATCAGCCGGGGCAACCGGTCGATCAGCCCGATGGCATAGAGATCCTTGAGCCCCTTCCACAGTCCGGCAATCGTGCAGCCGTCACCCACAGCAATAGCGATATAGTCCGGTGTCTGCCATTGAAGCTGCTCCATAATCTCCAGCGCCACGGTCTTTTTCCCCTCTGAGAGATAGGGGTTGATGGCTGCGTTGCGGTTGTACCAGCCCCAGCGGTCGATGGCTTTTTTGGAAAGGTCAAAGGTCTCTTCGTAGCTGCCCTCCACAGAGATCACCGTAGCACCAAACGTCATAAGCTGCGCCACCTTGCCTTTTGGCGCCCGGGAGGGCACAAAGATGTAGGTCTGCATCCCCGCCGCCGCAGCGTTTCCCGCCAAAGAGGACGCAGCGTTCCCGGTCGAGGAGCAGGCAATGATCGTTGCCCCTGCCTCCCTTGCCTTTGCAACCGCCATGGCGGAGGCCCGGTCCTTCAAGGAGGCGGTTGGATTTTGCCCATCGTCCTTGACCCACAGCCGCCCAAGGCCCAGCATCCCGGCAAGCCGGGGCTCTTCATACAGCGGGGACCAGCCCACCCGCAGCGGTGGAAGCTCCGTCTCCTCCTCCACCGGTAAAAGCTCCCGATAGCGCCACATGCTTCGCTCGCTCCGCGCCTTCAGTTTTTCCCGTGTCATCCGTGTTTTGATGTAGTCGTAATCGTATACGATGTCCAAAATCCCCCCGCAATCGCAGGTGGTCAGCGTAGGCACCGCCGCATACGTCTTTCCGCAGCGAATGCATTTTCCGTACTTTACCTGTTTCATAGAATCTCCTCCCGCCTCAATTTGAGTTCTGCCAAAAGAGTTTCCACGCGAATTGCTTATTCCGCCAAAACGCCCAGATCCACCCGGGCTACCGTACCGTCCTCCAGCGTAAACGCCAGACCGCCGTATACGCTTCCCACAACGATCCAGTCCTCCGTGGAGATCTCGCTGTCGATCAGCGCTCCGTAGGCCTCCTGAATGTCCGCAGCGTCAGAGCCAAGCCCCACGCCGCCCTGCGTCGTTCCCGAAAAGGGCGACGTGACACTCACCGATTCCACGCTGCCGTCGGCAAACGTGATCTCGGCTCCGTCATAGCTCCATGTGGTGTGCGCCCGACCGTCCGCAGCCCAAATCTCGCTCTCCGTCTGGGCGTCAGGCTGCCCCATCGAAGTCTCCACCTGCGCCTCAGTCTGCCCAAATTGCAAATCGCCCAGCGCCTCTGCGGTCAGCAGATTGGACCCATCCTCAGCCAAAGGCTCCAAATCAGGCGCTTCGCTCTTTGTCTCTGTCCCGCAGCCACTCGCCGTCAGGCAGAGCGCCGCCAGCAGTGCACAAATTTTCCGCTTCATAGAAGTCTCTCTTTCCAAGAAAGGGGGCAGGGCGTTTGCCCAGCCCCCTCAAGTTATGTTAAGCGATTATACTTTACAGTAATTTCAGAACGCCCGTCTCCTCGTTGAATTCCTCGATCAACGCGTCGAGCTGGGCGGACTGTGCGTGAACGGCGTCCCAAGTCCCCTCGGTGTCGTACCAGAGCGCATCCAGCTCCTCGGCGGTCTTGCCCTGCTGCTCGACCCAAGTATAATACTTCAAATTGTGGATTCGCTTGCGCTCGCGGTAGGTCAGCTCCAGCATGTTGTCGGTCCGCAGTCCCAGCATATGGGTGGCGTGGTCCAAAATCGCCTCCCGTGCGTCATAAGGTCCGTGGTTTTCGTTGAGCTCTTCCACGCGGCTGCCGTACATCATGGCGGAGTCGGTCAAAACAGTCCCCACCACATCATGCTCGGTCATCTCGTAATACTTAGCCAGCTTGATGCAGCAAAGCACGTTGGCGATGCCGGAAATGCCCAGCCACGTGAGCTGCTCGATCATTTTCTCGTCCAGATGCAATTCCCGGCGCAAATAATCCTGTCCGATCGGCGTGTTAAAGAGCCGCAGC
>CAZKMN010000124.1:0-5500 GCA_964553905.1 uncultured Oscillibacter sp. | reverse complement strand
TCCGCCACTATCCCAGAGGACGGATTTTCCTCAACACGCTCTTTTTTGTCATCGGCATCAGCTTTGCGTTTTTCCTGCTGGGCTTTGGACTGAACACACTGGGCGGATTTTTCAGCAAAAACCAGATTTGGTTTGCCAGAGCCAGCGGCGTGCTGATTCTGCTCTTCGGCGTCTATCAATTGGGAATCGGCAAACGCTCCATGGCGCTGGAGCAGGAGCGTCGCCTGCCGTTTCGGCTGGATCGTCTGGCCATGAATCCCCTCGTGGCGCTGGCGATGGGCTTTACGTTCAGCTTTGCTTGGACGCCCTGCGTGGGCCCCACGCTCAGCAGCGTGCTGCTGATGGCCTCCTCTGCATCCTCTGCGGCCATGGGCTATCTGCTCATCGGCGTGTATACACTGGGCTTTGTGCTGCCCTTCCTCGCGGTGGGCCTGTTCACCGGCAC
Source organism: uncultured Oscillibacter sp. (assembly GCA_964553905.1). Lineage (GTDB taxonomy): Bacteria > Bacillota > Clostridia > Oscillospirales > Oscillospiraceae > Oscillibacter. The sequence goes on along the minus strand of CAZKMN010000124.1, from coordinate 5,055 downwards.
GGTGCTGGAGCTGTTTAAGAAACATCAAAAAGCGATGCGCTATACGGTCAAGGCTGGCGCTGTGCTGCTGATCGTCATGGGCATCATGACCATCACCGGCACCATGAAGTTCCCGTCTGCTTCAATCGCCGACACAGAGGTTCCTATGGAGCAATCGACTTCTTCCGAGGAGCCAACCAAAGAGGAGCCTGTGCAAGAAACACCTGCCCAAGAGGAACCTGCCCAAGAAGAACCTGTGCCTGCGCCGGACTTTACGCTGACGGATCAGTACGGTGAGACGCATACACTTTCCGACTATCAGGGCAAGACGGTGTTCTTGAATTTCTGGGCTACGTGGTGCGGACCCTGCCGCGGCGAGATGCCGGATATTCAGGCGCTCTATGAGGCGCACGGCGGAAATGCCGACGATCTGGTGGTGCTGGGCGTTGCTCAACCTAATGTCGGGCAGGAGGGCACCTCTGAGGAAATCACGTCTTTTCTGGAAGAAAAGGGGTATACCTATCCGGTGGTGATGGATGAGGACGGCGAGGCTTTCGCCCAGTACGGCATCAGTGCCTTCCCCACAACCTTTATGATCGATGCGTCCGGCAATGTGTTTGGATATGTCCGCGGCGCGGTTTCGGGAGAGGTTATGGAGGACATTGTCCGTCAGACCATCAGCGGTGAGCGGACAGAGTAAATTTTATCAAAGCAAAGCGCCGGGAGAAGGTTCTCCCGGCGCTTTTGCTGTTATTTGGTTGGAAAGCCAAAGACTGTTTGCATGTCGAATAAAAAGCGCAAAAAGCTCTTGGGGTATGGAATGAAGCTGCCATCGTCAACCATTGCCTCCGCCTGCGATAGCGTGACCCAGCGGATTTCTGCGACTTCTTCTTCCTGAAGCGTAAAGACCGTTTTCTCCAAGTCCTTCACCAAAATGAAGAAATCGTCAAAGCCGCCCGCAAAGCCCACGCTCACCGATGGACGCAGCGCAGAAAGATCCAGCGCAATGCCCAGCTCCTCCCGCACTTCCCGCTCCGCAGCCTGACGGCTTGTCTCGCCTGCGTCTACGCCGCCGCCTACGGACACATCCCAGCGCCCCGGCCAAACCCGCTTGCCCGGAGTCCTCTTTTGGATCAGGAGCCGACCATGCGTGTCAAAGAGGCACACGTGGACTACGGTGCGGTATTCGCCGGGAGCTTTCAGGCTGTATCGCTCCGCTGTGCGTCCCAGAGGGACGCGATTTTCATCGTACAGATCAACCAATTCCATTGGGCGTTCTCCTTACTGCCGCCGAGCGGTCACATAGTCATCTCCCCGGCGATAGAAGGGGCAGTCGCTGTTGGCATTGCGGAGGAATCGCTCCATCTCGTCTTCGTCCAGGTCCATGGTACAGTAGTTGACATCCTCTTCCTCATCGTAGTCACAGTGGACGCACTCTTCACAATTTGTGGCCAAGGTCATCACCTCTAGAGGATTATAGCATATAATCCATCCACATCCAAGTGTTGATCTATGACGAATTGCTCCAGAGAATCCCGGGCTTCCTTTGGCGCGGACCAGCACATTCCGCATCCGGCGGTAATGCTCCGGGGCACGGGAATCAGCCGCCCCGGCATTTGAAAGGCGCGGCAGGATTGCTCCATGGCCATAGCGCCTGCGGTGGTGCGAAAGGTCACTATAAAACGTTCTGACTTTTCCCGCATCTCATTGCGCCTCCCGCGCCAACAGAGCGACTGCCTGCGCCGCTGCGTCTGTTTCGGCCTCGGTGTTGAAGTAGGACCAAGAAAAACGGACTGCGCCTTGCTGAGCCGTGCCCAGCGCCTCGTGCAGCCGTGGGGCACAGTGGGCGCCCGGTCGGGTCGCAATGGCAAAGCGTTCCCAAAGCTCATCGGAAACCTCGCCGGAATCCAAATCTCCAAGATTCAGCGCAACGATGGCGGCGCGCTGGGCGGCAGACCAGTCCCCGTAGATCCGTACGCCGGGGAGAGCGTGAACGGCCTCGTAAAATCGCCGGGCCAACGCCTGCTCCCGTGCGCGAATCGTATCCGGACCGGTTTGCTGCAAAAAATCCAGCGCAGCTCCAAGCCCGGCGAGACCGTGGCTATTCAGAGTGCCGGCTTCCAGTCGGGCGGGATATTCCATCGGTTGGCGTCTCGAAAAGCTCTGTACGCCAGTGCCACCCACCATGCAGGGCGCGATTTCCACCCCGGGACGGACGCACAGTCCGCCGGTGCCCTGAGGCCCCAGCAACCCCTTGTGTCCCGTGAAGCACACCACATCCAGATGCTGGCGAGCCATGTCGATGGGGAATATGCCTGCCGTCTGGGAGGCGTCCAGAATGAACAGAAGTCCGTGGGTGTGGGCAAATTTCCCTATAAAAGAGAGGTCTGTCAAATCCCCGGTGAGATTGGAGGCGTGGGTGCAGACGATGGCTTTGGTGTTGGGCCGCAGCAGCCGGGAAAAGGCATCCATGTCCAAATGTCCCTCAGAATCGGCGGGCACAAAATCCACATCCACGCCCTGCTCGCCCAGCCGGTAGAGCGGCCTTAAAACAGAGTTGTGTTCCCAGTCGGTGGAGAGCACATGGTCGCCCGGCGCCAAAAGCCCGCCGATGGCAATGTTCAAAGCGGCGGTGGAATTTGGCGTAAAGATGACATGATCTGCCCGCGGGCAGCCCAAAAGCTGCGCCATCTGCTGACGCACGGCATATACCGTCCGGGCTGCGGTGAGCGCCTCTTCGTGCGTGCCTCGTCCGCAGTTGCCGTACGTGTTCATGGCGGCTGTAACGGCCTCTGCCACGCCGGGCGGCTTGGGGCGCGTTGTGGCGGCATTGTCCAGATAAATCACGGCTTTAAGACCTTTCCCGCACTGGCTAAGGTCTCCACAATCGTGTACATATTGGTGACGGAGCCGACGGCCAACTGCTCCGTCAGACCATAGGCGTTCAGGCAGGTGCCGCAGGTCAAAATCTCCACGCCGCGCTCCGCCATGGCCTTGAGATCCTCCAGCGAGTCCGAACCGTTGACGGTCAGCGTAGCGCCGCCGTTATAAAACAGCATGGTTTTGGGCAGAATGGGAAGCTGACTGACGGCGAAGAGAAACCCCTTCATCAGCGTGCGGCCCAGTGCCTCGTTGCCGCGCCCCATGGTGTCGGTGTCCACCGCCACGACCCAGTTTCCCGGCGCTTCCGGGGTGCAGACCAAGGGCGGCTCGGTCATCGGCTCGTCTCCAAGGGGAGAGGGAACCTCAATCGTCACGGTGAAGGCGTTTGGCCCGGACTGATCGACGCTGGCGGAGAGTTGGTGTCCAGCCGCCATGCGCTGTAAATTTTGGACCGCAACGGCGTTGTCCACCTGAATTTCCAGCGTTCCTGGCTCCTGCATGGCCCGCAGCGCACGGGTGGCCTTGACGACTGGGATGGGGCATGCCTCCCCCATGGCGTTGACAATGATGTTCGACATCCCTAACCTCTTTCTCCGCCTGCGGCGGTCTTGATTCTTCCATTGTAAGACGGAGCGCTTTAGAAAACAAGGGTTATTTTTTTGAAAGTACACCGTGAGCCGTAGACGAACTTCTAAAAAATGTGCAGAGAATACGATTGCAAACCTCTTTTTCGGCAAATTTCTTGACAGGGGAGAGCAAGACTCGTAAAATATACAGTATCTGCGATTTGACAGATCAAGTCGCGGGATTCTAAAGAATTTGAGGTCTGACCCATGAAAACGCCATTTGTTACCAAAGAGCGGCTGGAGGCGATCGCCGCGCAGTATCCCACGCCGTTCTACCTCTATGACGAGGCGGCAATCCGGGAAAATGCGCGCCGTCTGCGTGCTGCCTTTGCATGGAATCCCGGTTACCGGGAGTATTTTGCTGTCAAGGCCACCCCCACGCCTGCTATTTTGAAGCTGCTCAAGGAAGAGGGGTGCGGGTGCGACTGCTCTTCCATGGTGGAGCTCCTGATGGCACAGCGCTGCGGCGTCACGGGAGAACAGGTGATGTTTTCCTCCAACAATACCCCGCCGGAGGACTTTCAACAGGCATACGGGATGCAGGCCGTCATCAATTTGGATGACCTCACGCTGGTGGATGAGCTGGAGACGGCGGTGGGGACAATTCCACAGAAAATTTGCTGCCGTTATAATCCGGGCGGAATCTTCGCCTTGGGCGAGACGCACGAGGGCTTTCAGGTGATGGACAATCCGGGGGACGCCAAGTACGGCATGACCCGCGCGCAGATCGCGGAGGCGTTTACCCGCCTTTCCGCCAAGGGAGCAAAGGAATTCGGCATTCACGCGTTTTTGGCGTCCAACACCATTTCCAATGCGTATTACCCCGCTTTGGCCCGGATTTTGTTCCAACTGGCGGTGGATTTGAAGGAAGAAACCGGAGCAAGGGTCACGTTTATAAACCTCTCCGGCGGCGTGGGAATCCCCTATCAGCCGGACCAGCCCGCAAATGATATTGCGGTGATCGGGGACGGCGTCCGTCAGGCTTATGAGGAGATTTTGGTTCCTGCCGACATGGGGGATGTGGCGATTTACACGGAGCTGGGACGCTTCATGCTGGGGCCCTATGGACAACTGGTCACGCGGGCTACCCATGAAAAGCATATCTATAAGGAATATATCGGTGTGGACGCGTGCGCCTGCAACCTGATGCGCCCGGCTATGTATGGCGCTTACCACCACATTACCGTTGCGGGAAAGGAACAGACGCCCTGTGACCACAAATACGATATCGTGGGCGGCCTGTGCGAAAATAACGATAAATTTGCCGTGGATCGGATGCTGCCGAAAATCGACATGGGCGATTTGCTGGTAGTGCATGACGCCGGGGCCCACGGCTTTTCCATGGGCTACAACTATAACGGTCGGCTTCGCTCTGCGGAGCTGCTGCTGCGGCAGGACGGCTCTGTGGAGCTGATTCGCCGGGCAGAGACCATGGAGGATTATTTCAAGACGCTGGTCTGGTAAAAGAGGACCAGACCATGCGCTGACCTTAAAATTTATGCGGGAGGGCCTCATCGTTTTTCGGTGAGGCCCTTTTTTGCATCGTAAAACCAAAAACGACAGCCAC
>CAZKMN010000123.1:4906-5501 GCA_964553905.1 uncultured Oscillibacter sp. | reverse complement strand
CCGCTTTCTTATTTTATGCGGCATGGCGGTATCTCGGGTGAGCTGGCTACCGCCGTTTTTATGTGGGCTGGGCGCCGGAATCCTCTCCGCGTGGGGCGTTGGCGGCGGAACGCTGCTGCTTTTGGTGATGACGCTGGTACTGGGCGTGGACCAGCGGACGGCGCAGGGGATCAACCTGCTTTTTTTCCTGCCCACCGCTGCCTCTGCGCTGGTCATGCACAAAAAAAGCGGATATCTGGATGGCCCCACGCTGCGCGCCGCGATTCCGCCGGCACTGGTCTGCGCCCTGCTGGGCGCGTGGATCGCCACCGCCGTTGAGGTGGAGGTTTTGCGCCGTCCCTTTGGCGTGTACCTGCTTCTATCCGGCGTCAGTCTGCTTCTTCCCCGAAAAAAATAAGATTCCCGCAACGCAAAAAGTGAGGTCGCCGCAAGTCAAAAGCAAAATTTTTGCAACCTTAAAAGCAAAATTTTTGAAATCTCAAAGGAAAATCTTTGCAATCTCAAAAATAAGCTCTCGGCAATCTCAAAAATAAGCGCTCGGCAATCTCAAAAATAAGCTCTCGGCAATCTCAAAAATAAGCGCTCGGCAATCTCA
>CAZKMN010000123.1:2305-4806 GCA_964553905.1 uncultured Oscillibacter sp. | reverse complement strand
AAAATAAGCGCGTCCTCTTCTGAGGACGCGCTTGTTTTTTGGCTCAGGGCTGATCGGATTCCTCCGGGGACACATCGTTGTGCACGGCCTCTTTCAGCAGCAGGGAAACCTCCCGCATCTCCCCGTGGGACCACAGGGTCATGGGCAGGGTATCGCCCAAATTATACTGCCGCCGCACCCGAAGCAGATCCTGACTGGTGGCAATGCTGACGCCGCCTGCCGTGAGGATAAAGTCGCCTTCCTCCACACCTGCCAGCGCTGCGGCGCCTCCGGGCGTCACAGACAGCACCTCCAGCCCCAGCAGCTCGTCTTCCAGACGGGTTCCGGTCTGGCTCACGCTCACGCCCAACACAGGTTCGGGCCGAATCCGACCCAGCGTCAGCAAATCATTCACCATCCGGTCGATGGAGGACGAGGGAATGGCAAAGCCCAATCCCTCCACGCTGGAATAGGCGGAGCTCATCTTGATGGTGTTGATTCCAACCACCTGCCCATAGGCGTTGATGAGGGGGCCGCCGGAATTCCCCGAGTTCAGCGCAGCGTTGGTCTGGATCAGAGACATGGTGCGCCCATCCACCCAGACATCCCGGTTAATAGCGGAGACGATGCCGTCGGTCAGTGTGCCGCGCAGCTCCACGCCCAGCGGATTTCCGATGGCATATACCGGGTCGCCTACGGTCAGCGCATCGGAATCGCCAAACGCCGCCGCATGCAGCGCCGTCTGCTCCACCTTTAAAACGGCGAGATCGTTCACCGCATCGCCGCTGACATACGTAGCCTCGAAGTTTCGTCCGGTGTCCATCACCACGGTGCAGTCTCTGCCGCCCTCCAAAACGTGGTAATTGGTGAGAATATAGCCATCCGTGGTAAAGACAACACCCGTTCCCACGGAGACGCCCTTATCCAATTGGGCCAAAACCGTCACCACCGACGGGTTCACCTGCCGATAGATCTCCTGCGCGGTCATGCTCTCGCCGTGCCGGTGCATCACGGGAAGCACCGCGCCCTGTCCTGTGGGATAGGTGGGGATCGTGATCTCTTCCACAACGTCCGGCGATTCCTCGCCTTGCGCCGGTTCCTTGGTCTGCCGGAGATCCCATGCAACAGCGCTCAGCGCTATCACCACGGCAAGGACGCCCAAAAAGATCCAAAGTCCCCGCTTTTCATGCTTTTTGACCGGAGGCGTACTCTTGGGCGCAAGGCGCTTTGGCAGGGGACGAACGTATGTCTCCACCACTTCCCGGGGGCCGGGAGGACTATATTGTTCAACGACTTCGCCCGGCAAACGCGCATCGCCGCCGGTCAGTCCCAGTTCATCCATTCGTTCCTCATTCCGTGTTCAGCGAGAAGCTGAACGTGGTGACGCCATTCTCGCTGGTCACATTGATCTTTTCCTTGTGCTGTTCCAAAATTGTCTTGACGATGTAAAGTCCCAGCCCCACGCCGTCCTTGTCCTCGCTGCGGGACTTGTCGCTTTTATGGAACCGTTCAAACAACAGGGGAAGCTCCTCTGCGGAAATCGTCTCCCCCACGTTTCGCACCGTCACCCGGGCTTTTCCGTCCAGATGGGCCACGCCAAAATAGAGTGTGGAGCCGTCCCGGGCAAATTTCGTGGCATTTTCCAGCAGGTTATAGAGCACCTGCGTAATCATGTCGTTGTCTCCCAGCACCAAAATCGGTTCCTCCGGGATATCGGCGTCCACATCCAGATTTCGGTCGGTGATTTTTTTCTCCATGGAGATCAAAACCCGGCGCATACTCTCGCAGAGGTCGAAGTGGCTGCCGTTTTTCAGCGGGTCCATGGCCTGAAGCTGGCTCACATCCAGCATCCGCCGCACGAGACGGCTCAGTCTCCGGCTCTCGCCCGCTATGATCTGGAGGTACTGCTGCTCGTTTTCCGGCGGGATCGTTCCGTCCAGAATGCCGTCCGTATAACCGGCGATGGTCGTCATGGGCGTTTTCAGTTCATGGGAGATATTGGCAATAAATTCCCGCCGCTGACGCTCCGTCTGCTGGAGGGATTCGGCCATGTTGTTAAACGAAGCGGCCAGCTCGCCGATCTCGTCATTGCGGCCGTAATCGTTCATGCGGATATCAAAGTCGCCCTCGGCATACTGTCTGGTGGCCCGGGCCATCTCCCGGATGGGCTGGATCTGTCGCATGGTGGTGACAGAGGACGCCATAAACGAAATCATCAGCACCACAAACGCCGTCATGAAAAAGAGGCCGATAAATCCCTGCCACATAGTATCCAGCGAAGCGGTGGTGGACACGGCGTACACCACGCCCACAACCGTCTGACTGCCCACCGCCATGGCCGGCACGCCCACCATAAAGCGCTTCGTCTCATACAGTCCGCCCAGATTGCCCCGGCGGAAGCAGGAGCCCTCTTTCGTGATCTTTTCCATCATCTCCCGGGGCATGGTGACCACTTTCCCGTCCAAATCCGGGTCTGTGGCCAGCAGGACGTGGCCCTCCGTGTCGCAGACCATGAAATCCAC
>CAZKMN010000123.1:0-2291 GCA_964553905.1 uncultured Oscillibacter sp. | reverse complement strand
GTCGGACACCGTGGCCGCAAAGGTGGCAAGCTGCTGAAAATCCGTTTGGCTGCGGATATCCTCCTCATCCAAAAACCGTCCGTTTTCCAGATAGCGGGCGGAAAGCTGCCCCACCATCTGGGCCTTGTCAGCCAGCTCGCTGCTTTTTTGGTTCCGGGCATAGTTGTAGCTCAGGGAGAAGAAAGACGCTCCCAGCAAAAACAGCGTCAGCATGACCATTCCCGTGGTGACAAAGAGCTGGCGCCAGTAAAGGCCCTGAAACCGCCCGCTCAGGTTTTTCATCATGAGCGAGCGCTCTTTTCCGTCTGGTGGGCAGCTCCCAGTTCAAACTTGTATCCCACGCCCCACACGGTCTTGAGCGCCCACTGATCGGAGATGTTTTCCACCTTTTCCCGCAGGCGCTTGATGTGTACGTCCACGGTACGGCTGTCCCCGAAATAGTCGAAGCCCCAGACTTCGTCCAAGAGCTGGTTTCTGGTGTAGACCCGGTTGGGCGTGGAGGCCAGATGGTACAAAAGCTCCAGCTCCTTGGGCGGCGTGTCGATCTTTTTGCCGTCCACGATCAGCTCATAGGAATCCAGATTGATGACCAGCTTATCAAAGGTCAGCTTTTTGGACGTGTCGTTGGGGATCTCCGTGCGCCGCAGCACCGCATTGATGCGGGCGATCAGCTCTTTCATTTCAAAGGGCTTGACGATATAGTCGTCCGCGCCCATCTCCAGACCCTGAATGCGGTCAAAGACCTCGCTTTTGGCAGTCAGCATGATGATGGGCACCTTGCTGGTCTCCCGAATTTTGGCGCACACAGCCCAGCCGTCCATCACAGGCAGCATGATGTCCAGCAAGATCAGGTCGGGTTCCTGCTTTTGAAATTCCTCAATGGCTCGTCCGCCGTCGCCCACCGTGCGGACGTCAAAGCCCTCCTTGACCAGATACATGTGGATGAGATCGGAGATATTGCGATCGTCCTCCACCACCAAAATATTGCGGCCCATGGCGCACCCTCCCGTTTTTTGCTTATTTTTCTGTGTTCATTATACCCGCCCGCAGGCGGGTGTGTTGAATTTTCTGTAAATTCCGCCCGCTCAGGCCGTCAGCTCCGTGAGCGCCTGACAGCGGTTTTCCTCTTTTTGCGCCGCCGTAAGGAATGCCTGCGTCCCCGCCGCGTTCACGCTCTCGCCAAGCCAGAGAGACACATCCCCCCGCCGGTCCGTCACCTGTCGCAGCAGCGTTGCAGCCTGTCGGCTGCTCTTGAGCCCGAAGCCGGAGCGGTCCAGCGTGGGCGTGAGCAGGGAAAAGCCCTGCTTTGTGATCTCCTGCAACGTCTGCGCCGAGCCGTTTTCCACCAAAGCCAGCCGCGTCATGCCGCAGGTGGCCCGCCGAAGCGCCTCGTTTCCGGCGCGGAGCTGCTCCCCGACAGATCGGTCACTGTCAGCCCCGTCCGCAAAAATGCCGATGCTCTGCCCGGTGGCAACCATGCGGCGCAGCAGGTCGCCCTGCCGATTTAAAAAGCCCTCTGTGCAGAAAAATGTCGCCTGCATGTCCTTGCGGTCCAAGGTATCCAGCAGCCCCGTCACCGCCGCGGGGTCGGAGGCCTTCACGCAGAGGTAGATGCTTTTGCCCGAAAAAACGTCCTCTATCGGCTGCGTTGTCTCTGGTTCTTCGGTCTGGACCGGCTCCTTGCTTTTCAGATATCTGCTGTATCGATCTGCCATGCGGTTTGCGGCGGCGTCTACAAAGATGTCCTCCGGCAAAGAGTTCTCGCCGTTGAGCCGCAGTCTCACGAGATAGCCGTTTTTCACGCCCGTGATGGAATAGGTCAGCCCAAAAAAGTCCGCCACAACGGAAGCCGGGACAAATACCACATCGCCCCGCAGCACAGCCGGCGGAAAATAGGCATTCCCCTCATGGTCCTGAGCATAGGACTTCGTGAGATCAAATTGCAGCGACCGTCCGCTGCCGTACAGGATCAACAGATTGTTGGCGGCGGGATAAATGTAACCGATGCCCAGTTCCTTTCGGACGTCGCCCACAAAAAGGCTGCTGGCAATGTAGAGAAAGCCGCTGGACCAGAAGGGCATTGTCTCATCCGTCAAGGGCAAAACGCTGTCGTTGACGGCGGTAAAATACACGCTGCCGGAGGCAGAGACGTGGGTAGTGGAAAGCAGCAGCAAACAGCACAAAACCAGAGCGACCACTTTTCGCTTCATCACCCATTCCTCCTCGTATAATAATTGTTGAGCCGTAAGGCTGCTTCTTAGAAAGTCCGTTCCCCTGGGCCGGAAGTTAGC
>CAZKMN010000122.1:0-5503 GCA_964553905.1 uncultured Oscillibacter sp. | reverse complement strand
CATCGGCATTGACATGATAGGCGTCCAGCACCGCCTGTGCCGTGCCGCTGCGCCCAAATTGGTCGTTGACACCGTGACGGATCACCGGGACGGGACAGCTCTGGCTGACCACCTCCGCCACAGCGCTGCCGAAGCCCGCCATGATGTTGTGCTCCTCGGTGGTGACTATGGCGCCGCACTCCCGCGCTGCCTGCTCGATGATCTGGGTATCCAGAGGCTTGATGGTGTGTATATTAATGACCCGGGCATCAATGCCCTCGCCAGCCAATGTCTCGGCGGCGCGCAGCGCCTCCTGCACCATAATGCCAGTGGCAAAGATGGCAATGTCATTGCCCTGACGCATTAGCGCGCCCTTGCCAAACTCATAGTGATACAGGGCATTCGTATCGGTGACCACCTCCACCGGATTGCGTCCAATGCGTAAATAGCAGGGCCCCTCCAGTTGCGCCGCAGTCTCCACGCACAGCTTGGCTTCGTTGGCATCGCAGGGGTTGAGGATGGTCATATTGGGGATTACGCGCATCAGTGCGATATCCTCCAAACACTGGTGGGTGGCGCCGTCCTCGCCCACGGAGAGTCCGGCATGAGTGCCCACGATTTTCACATTCAGTCTAGGATAAGCCACAGAGTTGCGTACCTGATCGTAGACCCGACCAGAAGCAAACATGGCAAAGGAATGGACAAAAGGAATTTTTCCCGTGGTGGCAAGACCGGCGGCCACGCCCACCATGTTGCACTCGGCAATGCCCATGTCAAAAAAACGCTGGGGATAGGCCTTAGCAAAACGGTTGGAGTAAGTCGCGCCTGCCAGGTCGGCATCCAGCGCCACAATGTCGGGATATTTTTCCGCAATATCACGCAACGCGTCGCCATAGGCCGCGCGGGTTGCAATTTTTTCAGACATTACCGTACCTCCTCAGCCAGCAGCGCCATCAGCTCTGTCTTGGCCTGTTCAAATTCCTCTGCACTGGGGGCCTTGCCATGCCAGCCCACCTGATTTTCCATAAAGCTGACGCCCTTTCCCTTGACCGTGCGGCACAGCACCATAGTCGGCTTGCCGGGCACCACGTTCGACGAGGAAAACGCCTGCTCTAGTGCCGCATAGTCGTGGCCATCCACTTCCACAACATGCCAGCCAAAGGCGGCAAACTTATCCTTGAGGGGGGAGGAATCCATAACCTGCGCCGTAGGACCATCGATTTGCAGACCGTTTACGTCCACAATACCGGTCAGGTTGTCCAGATGGTAGTGCCCTGCGGCCATGGCGGCCTCCCAGATTTGACCCTCGGCAATCTCACCGTCGCCCATGACCACATAGGTGTGGTAATCCTTATGGTTCAGTCGGGCGCCCAGCGCCATGCCGATTCCGGCGGAGAGCCCCTGCCCCAGAGAGCCGGCAGACATATCCACGCCGTTGACGCCGTGCATCTCCACGTGGCCAGACATATGATAGTTGATATTGCGGAAATGCTTCAGCTCCGCCGGGTCGAAGTAGCCCCGCAGCGCCAGCACGGAATAGCAGGCCGGTGAGCAATGGCCCTTAGAGAGGATAAAGCGGTCGCGGTCGGGATTGCGGCTGTCCTCAGGATTGACACGCATCACGTTCCAGTAGAGCACGGTCAGCGTGTCAATGATGGAGAAAGAGCCGCCCAGATGGCCGGATTTCGCAGTATACACTGCATCCAGCGCCAGCAGCCGTGCCTGATTGGACAGCTGTTTGAGTTCACAGACAGATTTCATTTGCACACATCATTTTATTGTCCGCCCAAATAGGCTTTTTTTACATCTTCGTTGGTCAGCAGTGCGGCGGCGGCGTCCTGCAAAACAATTTCGCCGTTCTCAATGACATAGCCGCGATTTGCAATTTTCAGCGCGGCGTTGGAGTTTTGCTCAATAAGCAAAATTGGCATTCCGTCAGCGTTGATTTTCTTGATAATGGAGAAAATATCTTGAATGATGAGAGGTGCAAGGCCCAGAGAAGGTTCGTCCATCATCAGAATTTTAGGGCTTTGCATCAGTGCTCGACCCACAGCTAGCATCTGCTGCTCTCCGCCCGAGAGAGTGCCCGCCCGCTGGCTCTCCCGTTCCAGAAGCCGGGGGAACAAGTTGAACACGTACTCCAAATCCTTTTTCACACCGGCGGTATCCTTGCGAAGATACGCGCCCATGTTCAGATTTTCCCGCACGGTCAGGTTGGTGAACACATGGCGGCCCTCTAAGCACTGGGCCAGTCCCTTTGCGGCGATGGAATGACTTTTCATGCCATCGATCCGCTCGCCCATAAACCGCACCTCGCCTCCGGAGATTTTCCCCAGCAGGCCGGACAGAGCACGCAGCGTGGTGGTTTTTCCCGCGCCGTTGGTGCCGATGAGCGTCACGATCTCCTGATCGTTAACCTCCAGATGAATGCCCTTGAGCGCATGAATCTCTCCGTAGTGAAAATGCAGGTCGCGTACCTCCAGAATATTAGACATCCAAACCACCTCCCAAATAGGCCTCGATCACATCGGGGTTTTTCTGAATTTCCTCCGGCGTTCCAAAGGCAATTTTCTTGCCGAAGCAGATCACACAGATGGAGTGGGTGACGTTCATTACCAGCTTCATGTCATGCTCCACCAGCAGCACGGTAATGCCTTGGGCGGCAATGCGTCGGATAGTCTCCGTCAGCTCCTCTTTTTCCGCACCGTTCATGCCCGCGGCGGGCTCGTCCAGCAGCAGCATCTTCGGCTCGCTGGCAAGCGCGCGGGATATCTCCAGACGGCGCTGCTCGCCGTAGGAGAGGTTGCTGGCCCGGTAATCGGCCTTGGCGTCCAGATCCATGAATTTCAGGATCTCATGGCACTTGGACACCGCCTCTGTCTCCTCCCGACGCTGAGCCGGGGTGCGGACCATGGAGCTCCACAGGTTGGATTTCGTTTTCGTATGGCAGCCTACCAGCACATTCTCCAGCACCGTCATCTTTTTGAATAGGTTGATGTTCTGATAGGTACGGGCGATGCCCATCTGATTGACCTTATGGGGCGGCAGGCCCTGAATCTCCCGGCCACAAAAATAAATTTTGCCGCTGGTGGGCGCGTAAACGCCGCTAATCATGTTGAAAAGCGTGGTCTTGCCCGCACCGTTGGGCCCAATGAGTCCGAAGATAGAGCCCTGTGGAATCTGCTGACTTACTTCATTCACCGCAGTGAGTCCGCCGAATTTAATAGTTACGTTTTCTAATGTCAGGATATCCATGGTTACCTGCCTTTCTGCGCGGCGCGTTTGCACAAATTGGCTCTTGCCTTATCCCAGATGCCCACCACGCCATTGGGCAGGAAGAACAGCACTACCAGAATGAAGAATGCATAAATCAGCATCTGTGCGCTAACAAAGCTCTGCATCAGTTCGGTGACGATGACCAGAATGGCCGCACCCACCACGGGACCGGCAATTGTGGCAATACCGCCAAAGAGCAGCATCGTCATAAACAGGTTGGACTGGGCATTCATAAAGGTGTCGGGGCTGATGAAGCCGATGAGATGGGCATAGCATGCGCCAGCCAGCCCCGCCAGGAAGGCGCTGATGCCAAAGGCCAAAATCTTATAGCTACGCACGTTGATGCCCATGCCCGCTGCCGCGTGTGGATTTTCCCGCACCGCGATAAAAGCCCGGCCAATGCGAGAGTTGATGATATTACGTTTGAAAATTAAAATCAGAATGCAGATGGCCAGAAACAAGAAAAAGTACTCCTGATTGCTCTTAAAGGTCAAACCGAACAGGTTGATGTCCGGAATGCCGATGATGCCGGAATAGCCGTTGGTCACACTGTCAGTGACGGAGATGAAGATATATACCATCTGTCCGAAAGCAATGGTCAGCAGGGACAAGAAATGCTTGACCAGTTTAGATGCAGGGAAGGCAATAATCACGCCGAAAATCAGCGCCAGCGTCGCACCCAGCAAAACCGTCAGTGCCGGGGGAATTCCCAGACGCATGGACAAAAGCGTAGAGCCGTAAGCGCCAATGGCAAAAAAGCCGGCGTGTCCGAAGCTGACTTGGCCCGTGTAGCCAAAGAGAATGTCTAGACCGGTGACGGCCATGGTGTAGATACAGATGGTGGAGAGCACCAGCGCCAGATACCGCTCCCGCAGCATCACCGCGCACACCACCGCCAAAAGCAGAAGCAGCCCGCAGGTGACTTTATTTTCCCGTGCAAAGGTCAGCAGGGATTTTTTAGCAGCGCCACAGACGGGGGATCCCGTGTTTTTTGTATTCATTACGCGTATCCTCCTCCGCTCATTCCATGACCTGTTCTTTGAACAGGCCGGTGGGCATAAAAATCATCACGACAATCAAAATAGCAAAAGAGATAAAATCCTTGTAGGTGGACGTGACATAGGCGGAGATAAAGGTTTCCACAAATCCAAAGAACAGTCCGCCCACAATGGCTCCGTACATGTTGCCGTAGCCGCCGACCACCGCGCCGGCAAAGCTCTTCTGTCCGATCATGCCACCCATCGACATGTAAACGCCGAAAATAGGCCCCACCACCACTCCGATAGCACCGGCCAGCATGGAGGCAATGCCCCACGATGCGCCTTTGGTGGCGGGCACATTGATGCCCAGTGCGCTGGCGGCAAGCTCATCCTGTGCAGCAGCGCGCATAGAGGTTCCGAACTTGGATTTCGTCATAAAAAAGTGTAGGGCCAGCATACACACCATGGCAACGCCCAGCGCCAGCAGATTTTCCGGCACGATATCATAGCCGAAGATATTGACAGTGGGCTTATTGAACAGGGACGGGAACTGCATGACATTGGAGCCCCATGTGAACATGGCGGTATTTTGCAGAATCATGGAGATAGAGATGGTACACAAAATGATGTAAACCGTCTGGGCTCCCTTGGCTAAAAGGGAGGTCACCAGCACCCGTTCAATGAACATACCTAGAGCAAACATAATGGCCATCGTCAGCAGCAGCGATATCAGGAACGGCAGTTGAAGATATTTGTAAAAAGTCAGGCCCAGAAATGCACCGATCATCAGCATGTCGCCCTGTGCCAGAGTCATCAGGCCGGATGCCTTGTAAATCAATCCATAGCCCAGTCCCACCAGACCATATACGCTGCCGATCATCAATGCGCCGATTATAAGTTTTACCAGCATAGCTTTTCTCCTTTATGTAATTTTGTCGTAAGCGTCAAACGGGCAGGAAAAAACGGGCTCGCCAAAGTAGGCAAGCCCGCAGATTAAACGGTGGTATTTTTCGGTTGCAAATTGTGGCAGCTTTCCGGTGCGTGAGCTGGGGTAAGTTTTTCTGGCCAATCGGCATCTCCAGCGGCCGCTGCTGGAGCTTCGCTTAGCACCCAGACCAGATAGCGGAACGGATCAAGACCGTTCTCCTTGGCTGTTTCAATCAGACTAAAGATGGTTGCGCTGCCCTGTGCACCGTCCGGTGTATTCGCAAATAGAAAGTTCTTTCTGTCCATGACAAAAGGCTTTATGCTGCGCTCGGCGCGGTTGT